>NZ_DAISHT010000316.1:0-2959 GCF_036822375.1 Pseudoxanthobacter sp.
GGGGTTCTGCGCGGCGGCGGGGCAGGGGCCTGCCGGCGGCCGGTTATATGCGGCCATCGCTGATCCGGGCTGTGCCGGCGCCTCCGGCCTCACGGGCCTTGCCGGCCGGAAATCGGGCGGCGGTTCCGGCTCAGGGCAGGCGGAGGGCTTCGGCGAGGCCGGAGGCGGCGGCCGGGGGGACGGTGAGGTCCAGACTGATCAGAAGATGTTCGACGTGGACGCGCATCAGTTCGCCGGAGCGCGCGCCCTCGCCGCGGGCAAGGGCGTCGATCAGCTCCAGATGCGCATGGTTGTCGCAGATGCCCTCCGGCTGGCGCCAGTAGAGCGCGATGACGAGGGACGATTGCGACAGCAGGTCCCGCACGATGTCGGCCAGCACCTTCTGGCCGGCATAGTCGGCAATGAGGCGATGGAAATCGGCCGAGTGGAACACCGCATCCAGCGGCCGGTCTTCGTGCAGCGCGCTGTGTTCGGCCTCGATGGCGGCGTGCAGTGCGGCGACCCGCTCCGGCGTCATGTTGCCGGCGGCGAGGGCGGCGATGGCCGGCTCGATCAGCGCGCGGGCCTGAAAGATCTCGCGGGCCTCATCCGGTGTCGGGCGGGCCACGCTCGCGCCCTTGTTGCGCTGCAGGACGACCACGCCATCGCGCGCCAGCGCCTGAAGAGCCGCCCGCACGACGGTGCGGCTGACGCCGAAGAACTCGGCGATCTCTTCTTCAACCAGCTTGTCGCCGGGGTTGAGCCGGTGGCGGATGATGGCATTCAGCAAGCCGTCATAAAGCGGCTGCCAGGACGCCCCGGCCTCCCGGCGCGGCTTTTTCGATTCCGGTCCGTTTGTCGTCATCTCGCGTCATTACGCCCGCGCGCCCACGCTCCGCGCGTCTGAGCCCCCTGTCGCGACCATTGCACAGAGCCGTGCCGGGGCCAAGGGAGCAGGGCTTCTGCGCGGGCAGCTTTCAACCGGATACAATAATTGTATACAATTTGGGCGCCGGTCTTGCGACTCTGGCGCCGATTTCGGCAGCCGCCCGATGCCTCAAATTGTGGCGCTCCGCGAATGATGTGTAATAAAAACAATATGTTAAAGACGATTTTTCGGGTTGGCACAATGCATGCTTATTAGTCGTTCAGAAAGGCGGTCCGGCCGCACTGCACCGGAAGGATGAGGAATGGCCAACGGCGATCTGGAACTGGTGAAACTGACCAAGCGCTACGGCAACGTGACGGCGGTGGATGCCATCGATCTGCGCGTGCCTGCCGGCACCTATTGCTGCTTCCTCGGCCCGTCGGGCTGCGGCAAGTCGTCGACGCTGCGGATGATCGCCGGCCATGAGAGCGTGTCGTCCGGCGACATCGTCTTGAACCCGAACAACATCACCGATCTGGCGCCCGCCCGGCGCGGCACAGCGATGATGTTCCAGAGTTATGCGCTGTTTCCCCACCTCAACGTCATCGACAACATCGCCTTCTCGCTGAAGATGAAGGGCGAGGCGAAGGCCGTGCGCCATGCCAGCGCCCGCAAGGTGATGGAACTCGTCGATCTGCTGGCTTACGAAACGCGCATGCCGGCGCAGCTTTCCGGCGGCCAGCAGCAGCGCGTCGCGCTGGCCCGCGCACTGGTCACCAACCCGGGCATTCTGCTGCTGGACGAGCCGCTTTCCGCGCTCGATCCGTTTCTGCGCCTTCGCGTGCGCACGGAGCTGAAGCGGCTGCAGCGCGAGCTTGGCATCTCGTTCCTGCATGTCACCCACGGGCAGGATGAAGCCATGGCGCTGGCCGATCTGGTCGTCATCATGAAAGACGGCCGCATCGAGCAGGCCGGTTCGCCGCAGGATGTGTTCCACCGGCCGGCCACGGCGTTCGTGGCCCGCTTCATGGGCGGGCACAATGTGCTGACGCTCGAAGGCCAGCCGGTGACGGTGCGTGCCGACCGCGTGCGCCTCGGCGCCGGCGACGGCGCGGCCCGCACGCTCAAGGGCGAGGTGCGCGGCGTCGAATATGGCGGCGCCACCGTGACGCTGGTGATCGCCGCCGGCGCGCTCGGCGAAATCACGGCCGTGGTGCCCGAAGAACACTTCAACGCACACCCCGCCGCACTGGGCGAAACGCAGGCCCTGCACTGGGCCCGCAGCGACGAATACGCCCTCCGCGCCGCCTGACCGCTTTCCATCCGACCGCGCGCCGCCGTCGTGGCGCGGCGCGCGGCAGCATCATCTTCACCGCTTTCGGAGAGAACTCATGACCGATACCAGCAAGCCGTTCACGTTGAACCGGCGTTCGTTCCTGAAGGGCAGCACCGCGGCGGCTGCCGGCCTTGCCGTGGGCGGCAGCGTCACCGGCTTTCCCTACATCTCCGGCGCGCGCGCCGAGGAGGCCCGCACGCTGCGCTACCTCGGCACGGCCGTGAACCAGTCGCAGGATATCGCCAGCCAGGTGAAGAAAGACCTCGGCATCACCATCGAGTACGTGCCGGTCACGACCGATGAGGTGACCAAGCGCATCATCACCCAGCCGAACACCTTCGATATCGTCGACACCGAATATTTCTCGCTGAAGAAATTCGTGCCCACCGGCAACCTGATGGGCATGGACGCCACGCGCATCAAGGAATTCGACAACATCACCTCGGTGTTCACCAAGGGTGAGATCGACGGCAAGCCGATCGGCAATCAGGGCACGGCGCCGTGGAAGGTGCTCTATCTCACGGGCAACAAGTCGAAGGAATTCTCGCCCACGCCCACGCAGTGGATCACCCTCATCCCCACCACCTACAATGCCGACACGCTGGGCATCCGGCCGGATCTGATCGGGCGGCCGATTAACAGCTGGGCGGAGCTGCTGAATCCGGAGTTCAAGGGCCGCGCGGCGATCCTGAACATTCCCTCCATCGGCATCATGGATGCGGCCATGGTCATCGAGGCCATGGGCAAGCACAAATATGCCGACAAGGGCAACATGA
>NZ_DAISHT010000317.1:0-2944 GCF_036822375.1 Pseudoxanthobacter sp.
CGCGAGAAGGTGTTGCCTTGAAGGCCAAGGGGCGGTATCGCGGCGGGCGAACCGAGGCCGCATGCGGCCGGCGTCCGCTCCGGCGTGCGTTGTTCTGTCCTGTCCCGGCGTTGCCGCCGGCGGCGGCAGTGCAGCGCCGGCGCGCCGGCCCGGCCCACGGCCTGAAGGCCCGGCCGCCGGGTGGCGGTGGCGCCGCCGGTGCCCGCTCCAGACCGTCCGGTTGCCCCGGAGCGGGGCGTGCACCGCGGCCCCGCGACACCCCGTCCGCCGGCCCGCCCGACCCGATCGTAGCCTGAGCCCCCGTGATCCGGGGCGCTCCGTCAAGAAGAACACGGACCCATGAACGTCACCGAGACCCTGTCCGACGGCCTGAAGCGCGAACTCGCGGTCGTCATCCCGGCCTCCGACCTCGGCGCCAAGCTGACCGCCTATCTCGACGAGATGCGCACGCGCGCCCGCATCAACGGCTTCCGTCCGGGCAAGGTGCCGGCCGGTTACCTGCGCAAGCTCTATGGCCGTCAGGCCATGACCGAGATCGTCAACGAGGCGGTGACCGAGGCCGTGCGCAAGGTGGCCGAGGAGCGCAACGAGAAGCCGGCGCTGCAGCCCTCCGTCGATATCGCCGACGAGAAGCTGGAAGCGATTCTGTCGGGCAACGAGGATCTGGCGTTTGCCGTGTCCTACGAAGTGCTGCCGGAAATCGTGCTGGCCGATCTGTCCGCCATCACCGTCGCCCGCCCGGTGGCCGAGGTGAGCGAAGCCGAGATCGACGAGGAAATCGCCGGCATCGCCAAGTCGGTGCGCAATTTCGAGGAGAAGGAAGGCCCGGTGGCCGAAGGCGACCGCCTGACCTTCGACTTCCTCGGCAAGGTTGACGGCGAGCCCTTCGAGGGCGGCGCGGCGGAAGACTTCCAGCTGGAGATCGGCTCCGGCCGCTTCATCCCCGGCTTCGAGCCGCAGCTCACCGGCATGGCCGCGGGCGACGAGAAGACCATCACCGTGACCTTCCCGGAGGATTACGGTGCGGCCAATCTGGCCGGCAAGGAAGCCACCTTCGACATCAAGGCGAAGAAGGTCGAGGCGCCGGTCGACGTGGTGCTCGACGACGAGTTCGCCAAGCGCTTCGGCATCGAATCGCTGGAGAAGCTGAAGGAGGCCGTGCGCGAGCAGGTCTCCGGCCGCTACACCGCCGCCACCCGCCAGAAGGTGAAGCGCGCGCTGCTCGACGCCCTCGACGAGACCCACAAGTTCGTCGTGCCGCAGCAGCTGCTCGACACCGAGTTCGACGGCATCTGGCGCCAGCTTGAAGCCGATATGGCCCGCTCCGGCCGCACCTTCGCGGACGAAGAGACCACCGAGGAAGAGGCGCGGGCGGAATATCGCACCATCGCCGAGCGCCGCGTGCGTCTGGGTCTGGTGCTGTCGCATGTCGGCGAGACCAACGGCCTTGAGGTTTCCGACGAGGAAGTGCAGCGCGCCCTTCAGGACGAGCTGCGCCGCTATCCGGGTCAGGAACGTCAGATCTTCGAGTACTACCGCAAGAACCCGCAGGCGGTCGCTGCCCTGCGCGCGCCGATCTACGAAGACAAGGTCGTCGACTTCCTGCTCGGCAAGGCCAATGTCGAAGACAAGACGGTGACGAAGGAAGAGCTCTTCGCCGCTGACGAGGACGAGGCCGCCGCCAAGGCGTGATGCGAAAAAGTCGCCGCGCGGGAGCGTCCCGCGCGGCGACGCTGTGGCTAATCGCATTGTCCTGTCTTCCGGTCGCGCACACCATGCCCTATATGGGGATTGAGGCGCCGTCCGGCGCCGTGATTGGGAAGGCCAGACCGATCCCGGCTAACGGGTTCCGGTCCGGTGCGATCAGCACATGAAGGACGTTCCATGAAGGACCCCGTCGACACCTACATGAGCACCCTCGTGCCGATGGTGGTCGAGCAGACGAATCGCGGTGAACGGGCGTACGACATCTTCTCGCGGCTTCTGAAGGAACGAATCATTTTCGTGACCGGGCCGATCGAGGACTCCGTCGCCACGCTGGTGTGTGCCCAGCTCCTGTTCCTTGAGGCGGAAAATCCCGCCAAGGAAATCTCGCTCTACATCAATTCACCCGGCGGCTACGTCACCTCGGGTCTGGCGATTTACGACACGCTGCAGTTCATCCGCCCCGAAGTCTCCACGCTGTGCATCGGTCAGGCCGCGTCCATGGGCTCGCTGCTGCTGGCGGCGGGCACGAAGGGCATGCGCTTCGCGCTGCCGAATGCGCGCATCATGGTGCATCAGCCGTCCGGCGGGTTCCGCGGTCAGGCATCCGATATCATGCTGCATGCGCAGGAGATTCTGTCGCTGAAGCGCCGGCTGAACGAGATTTACCAGCGCCACACGGGCCAGAATCTCGATGCCATCGAGACCGCGCTTGAGCGCGACAATTTCATGACTGCGGATATGGCGCAGTCGTTCGGCCTGATCGACAAGGTGCTGGTCGACCGCGCCTCGCTCGGCGCCGCGTGACGACCTGCGGCCGTGGGCGGGCGGGAAGCCTGCGCCATGCCGCGAAAAAGCCGTCCGGCGCGTTCTTGATCTGCCGGGGCGGGGCGTGCTTGCATCGCCCTGGTACGACTTTGAGAGGTGTGCCCGCCGGGCGGGCATGCCGGAGCCGGTGAACCACGAAACCGGTGGACCACGAGGCCGGAGATGAGTGCCGCGCCGCTCCCTGACGGGCGGGAGTGGCGGGGCCGGCGGCGGGCGCAGACGGACTGCTCCCGGCCAGGCACGAGGAAGAAGACATGAGCAAGGTCAGCGGCAGCGACTCCAAGAATACCCTCTACTGCTCCTTCTGCGGAAAGAGCCAGCATGAGGTGCGCAAGCTGATCGCAGGTCCGACCGTGTTCATCTGCGACGAATGCGTCGAGCTGTGCATGGATATCATCCGCGAGGAGAACAA
>NZ_DAISHT010000318.1:0-2943 GCF_036822375.1 Pseudoxanthobacter sp.
GGCTGCACTTATGGTTGCAGCAGCGGTGCATTCAGGCGGAGGGGGGCGATGGTCAGCCAGATGGTCAGCCATGTCATGACGGTGGCGTTTCAGGGCATCGATGCGGTTCCGGTGGATGTGCAGGTGCAGATCGGCCCCGGTGCCGTGGCGTTCACCATCGTCGGTCTGGCCGATAAGGCGGTGGGCGAAAGCCGGGAGCGGGTGCGGGCGGCCCTGATCGCCTCCGGCCTGTCGCTGCCGGCAAAGCGCATCACCGTCAATCTGGCGCCGGCCGATCTGCCCAAGGAGGGCAGCCATTACGACCTGCCCATCGCGCTCTGCCTGCTGGCCGCCATGGGCATCGTGTCCGGCGAGGCGCTGGCGGAATGGATGGTGCTGGGCGAACTGGCGCTCGACGGCACCATTGCCCCGGTCGCCGGCGCGCTGCCGGCGGCCATCGGCGCCCATGCCGCCGGGCGCGGCCTGATCTGCCCGGCGGCCTGCGGGCCGGAGGCGGCGTGGGCCGGCGAGGCGGTGCCGGTGATCGCGCCGGCCAGCCTCATCGCCCTCGTCAATCATTTCCGCGGCACGCAGCTGCTCGCCCGGCCCGAACCGCGCATGCGCGAGGTCGCGGCCCCGCTTGCCGACCTGCGCGAGGTGAAGGGGCAGGAAACTGCCAAGCGGGCGCTGGAGATCGCCGCCGCCGGCGGCCACAACCTGCTGTTCATCGGGCCGCCGGGCTCCGGCAAGTCGATGCTGGCGCAGCGCCTGCCGTCCATTCTGCCGGCGCTCGGCGCGCGGGAGCTGCTGGAAGTCTCGATGATCCATTCGGTCGCCGGTCAGCTGCCCGACGGGCGGCTGAGCGACCGGCGGCCGTTCCGCGCGCCGCACCATTCCGCCTCCATGGCCGCGCTGGTGGGCGGCGGCATGCGGGCCCGGCCCGGCGAGGTGTCACTCGCCCATAACGGCGTGCTGTTTCTCGACGAGTTGCCGGAGTTCCAGCCGCAGGTGCTGGATGCGCTGCGCCAGCCGCTGGAAAGCGGCGAGGCGGTCATTGCCCGCGCCAATCACCGCGTCGCCTATCCGGCGCGGGTGCAGCTGGTGGCGGCGATGAACCCGTGTCGCTGCGGGCATGCGGGCGAGCCCGGCCACACCTGCCGGCGCGGGCCGCGCTGCGCGGCCGATTATCAGGCCCGGGTTTCCGGCCCGCTGCTGGACCGCATCGATCTGCGGGTGGAGGTGGCCGCCGTCAGTGCCGCCGATCTGGCCCTGCCGCCACCGGCGGAAGGCTCGGCCGAGGTTGCCGCCCGCGTTGCCGCCGCGCGGCAGCGGGCCGCGGCCCGCTATGCCGGCATGGGGTACGACGTTCGCCTCAATGCCGCTCTCGGGGCGGCGCAGGTGGAGGCGGTGGCCGCGCCCGATGCGGCCGGTCGCGCATTGCTGACGGCGGCGGCCGAGAGCTTCGGGCTGTCGGCACGCGGCTATCACCGCGTGCTGAAGGTTGCCCGCACCATTGCCGATCTCGACGGGTCGGACCGCGTGGGGCGCGACCATCTCGCCGAGGCGCTGGCCTTCCGCCGCCTTTCCGCGGCGTTTGCGGCGGCGGCGTGAGCGGCGCTCACAGCCGGCGGAAGGTGAGGTAGGCCGGCGGGCGGCCCTCGCGGATCGCCTTGGCTTCATAGCGCGTGCCCGGCCAGCCGGCCCAGGGCGTCTTCCAGTCCGCCGCCGTCTGCGCGGTCCAGACGAAATCGGGATGGGCGTGGACATGGTTCAGCGCCCAGTCGACATAGGTGTCGATGTCGCTGGCAAAGCGCAGTTCCGCACCCGGCTTCATCACCCGCGCCAGCCGGCTCAGCATGTCGGCGGAAATAAAGCGGCGCTTCCAGTGGCGCTTCTTCGGCCAGGGATCGGGATAGAGCAGATAGACCCGGTCGAGGCTTGCCGCCGGCAGCCAGTCGATCACCTCGCCGGCGTCGCGGTTATAGAGCCGGATGGCATCGAAGCCCTCGCGCTCGATGGCCGCCAGCGCCTTGGCCATGCCGTTGACGAACGGCTCGCAGCCGATGAAGCCGACATCGGGGTTCGTGCGGGCCTGATGCATCAGGTGCTCGCCGCCGCCGAAGCCGATTTCAAGCCAGACCGCGCGCACCGGCCGCGCGAACAGGCTCTTCGCATCGGCCGGGGGGGCGTCCGCGGTCGGCACCATCAGGCGCGGCAGCAGAGTTTCGGTCAGGTCTGCCTGATGTTCGCGCAGGGGCCGGCCCTGTCGCCGGCCGAAGAAGGCGTTGCGGCGCGGGGGATCGTCAGTCATCGGAAGCAGGCCTTCATCGGAAGCAAGCCGTCATCGGGAGTAAGCGGTCGTCGGGAGTAAGCCGTCGTCGTTGCGGCATTCGGATCGTGCAGGGTCCGGATTTCGCGCGGGCCGGGCAGCGGGCTGTCGCCGCCGGCGGCCGGACCGGCCACCGCATAGCCGAAAACGCCGCCAAAGAAAACGGCGCGGCCCCGGGGGCCGCGCCGCAGAAAAGACAGGCCGGTGCGCCCGCCGTCAGCGCCGGCTTCAGGCCACGGCCTTCTTCAGCGCCTCGGTCAGGTCGGTCTTCTCCCACGAGAAGCCGCCGTCCGCGTCCGGCGTGCGGCCGAAGTGGCCGTAGGCGGAGGTGCGGGCATAGATCGGGCGGTTGAGGGAGAGGTGCTGGCGGATGCCGCGCGGCGACAGGTCCATCACCTCGCGCGCCGCCTTCTCGATGGCGGCTTCCGGCACGGTGCCGGTGCCGTGCAGGTCGACATAGACGGCGAGCGGCTGCGACACGCCGATGGCATAGGCGATCTGCATGGTGCAGCGGTCGGCGAGACCGGCGGCAACCACGTTCTTCGCCAGATAGCGGGCGGCATAAGCGGCCGAACGGTCCACCTTGGTCGGATCCTTGCCGGAGAACGCACCGCCGCCATGGGGGGCCGCGCCGC
>NZ_DAISHT010000319.1:0-2935 GCF_036822375.1 Pseudoxanthobacter sp.
GCCAAGCGCGAGGCCAAGGCCGCGTTCGGCAAGGACGAGGTCTATCTGGAAAAGCTGGTGGAGCGCGCCCGGCACGTCGAGGTGCAGATCCTCGGCGACACCCACGGCAACCTCGTGCACCTGTTCGAGCGCGACTGCACGGTGCAGCGCCGCCATCAGAAGGTGGTGGAGCGCGCGCCCGCGCCCTATCTCTCCGACGAGCAGCGTGCCGAAATCGCCGGCTATGCGCTGAAGATCGGCAAGGCGGTCGACTATATCGGCGCCGGCACCGTCGAATTCCTGATGGATGCCGACACCGGTCATTTCTACTTCATCGAGGTCAATCCGCGCATTCAGGTCGAACATACCGTGACTGAGGAAGTCACGGGCATCGACATCGTCAAGGCGCAGATCCGTATCCTTGAGGGCGAGGCGATCGGCACCCCGGAATCCGGCGTGCCGGAGCAGGCCGGCATCCGCCTCAACGGCCATGCCCTGCAGTGCCGCATCACCACCGAAGACCCGGAACAGAACTTCGTTCCCGACTATGGCCGCATCACCGCCTATCGCGGGGCGACCGGCTTCGGCATCCGCCTCGACGGCGGCACCGCCTATTCGGGTGCGGTCATCACCCGCTACTACGATCCGCTGCTTGAAAAGCTGACGGCGTGGGCGCCGACCCCGGATGACGCCATCCGCCGCATGCACCGTGCGCTGCGCGAGTTCCGCATCCGCGGCGTGGCGACCAATCTGGCGTTTCTTGAGAACGTCATCACCCATCCGCAGTTCCTCGACAGTTCCTACACCACCCGCTTCATCGACCAGACGCCGGAGCTGTTCGCACAGGTGAAGCGCCGCGACCGCGGCACGCACCTGCTGAACTACATCGCCGACGTGACGGTGAACGGCCACCCGGAGGCCCGCGGCCGCCCGCGGCCGCCGGCCGATGCCATGAAGCCGGTGCTGCCGAGCTTCGGCGACGGGCCCGTTCCCAACGGCACCCGCCAGCGTCTCGAACTCGACGGGCCGGTGGCGTTTTCCAGATGGATGCGCCAGCAGAACCGCGTGCTGGTGACCGACACCACCATGCGCGACGCCCATCAGTCGCTGCTGGCAACCCGCATGCGCACCCACGACATCGTGGCCGCGGCGGATGCCTATGCGCGCGCTCTGCCCTCGCTGCTGTCGCTGGAGTGCTGGGGCGGCGCCACCTTCGATGTGGCGATGCGCTTCCTCACCGAAGACCCGTGGGAGCGTCTGGCGAAGGTGCGCGAGCGGGCGCCGAACATTCTGCTGCAGATGCTGCTGCGCGGCTCCAACGGCGTCGGCTATGCCAACTATCCCGACAACGTCGTGCGCTTCTTCGTGAAGCAGGCGGCGGAGGGCGGGGTGGACCTGTTCCGCGTGTTCGACTGCCTCAACTGGGTGGAGAACATGCGCATCTCCATCGACGCGGTGCTGGAGTCCGGCAAGCTGTGCGAAGGCGCCATCTGCTACACCGGTGACCTGCTCGACCCGAAGCGCAGCAAGTACGACCTGAAATATTACGTCGCGCTGGCGAAAGAGCTTGAGGCGGCGGGCTGCCATATCATCGGCATCAAGGACATGGCGGGCCTGCTGAAGCCGGCCGGCGCCCGCGTGCTGGTGAAGGCGCTGCGCGAGGAGGTGGGGCTGCCGGTGCACCTGCACACCCACGATACCTCGGGCATTTCGGCCGCCACGGTGCTGGCGGCGGTGGAGGCCGGCGTCGACGCGGTGGACGCGGCGATGGACGCCTTCTCCGGCCTCACCTCGCAGCCCTGCCTCGGCTCCATCGTGGAGGCACTGAAGGGCTCCGAGCGCGACACCGGGCTCGATCCGGAAGCCATCCGCCGCATCTCGTTCTACTGGGAGGCGGTGCGCGCCAAGTATCGCGCCTTCGAGGCCAACCTGCAGGCACCCGCCTCCGAAGTGTTTCTGCACGAGATGCCGGGCGGCCAGTTCACCAACCTCAAGGAGCAGGCCCGCTCGCTGGGCCTTGAGGCGCGCTGGCACGAGGTGGCCAAGGCCTATGCCGACGTCAACCAGATGTTCGGCGATATCGTGAAGGTCACGCCGTCCTCCAAGGTGGTGGGCGACATGGCGCTGATGATGGTGTCGCAGGATCTCACCGCCGCCGAGGTCGAGGATCCGACCCGCGATGTGGCGTTCCCGGAATCGGTCGTCGGCCTGTTCCGCGGCGATCTCGGCCAGCCGCCGGGGGGCTTCCCCGAAGCGCTGCAGAAGAAGGTGCTGAAGGGCGCCGAGCCGATCACCGTGCGGCCGGGCTCGCTGCTGGCCGATGCCGATCTGGAGGCCGAGCGCGCGGGGCTGGCGAAGAAGATCGACGCGGAGAGCGTGAGCGATCACGATCTCGCGTCCTACCTGATGTATCCGAAGGTGTTCACCGACTTTGCCAAGGCCCGCAAGACCTACGGGCCGGTCAGCACCCTGCCGACGCCGGTCTATTTCTACGGCATCGAGGCGGGCGACGAGATCCTCGTCGAGCTGGAGCCGGGCAAGACGATGGTCATCCTCTGCCAGGCCATCGGCGAGGCGGATGAGGAAGGTCAGGTTCGCGTGTTCTTCGAGCTGAACGGCCAGCCGCGCATCATCCGCGTGCCGGACCGCAACCTCGGTGCCGCCGCCAAGGCCGCCCGCCGCAAGGCGGAGGACGGCAACCCCAACCACGTTGCCGCCCCCATGCCGGGCGTGGTGGCCACGCTGGCGGCCAAGCCGGGCCAGACGGTTTCGGCCGGCGACGTGCTGCTGTCCATCGAGGCGATGAAGATGGAAACCGTGCTGCACGCCGAGCGCGACGGCAAGATTGCCGAGGTGCTGGTGTCGGTCGGCTCGCCCATCGATGCCAAGGATCTGCTGATCGTCTACGAGGGCTGAGGCAGCCTCATAGATGCAGACTGAAAGGCCGGGGGCTTGT
>NZ_DAISHT010000320.1:0-2924 GCF_036822375.1 Pseudoxanthobacter sp.
CACTCGCCCCGCTCGGGCTCTATCAGGCCCGCACCCTCGTCACCGGCACCGACATGCGCAGCCGGCCGGCAGGTTTTGCGCAGTGTCTGCGCGATGTGCTGGTGAAGGTTTCCGGCGATCCGCGCCTTGCCGGCGATCCGCGCGTGGCGGCGCTGACAGCCGATGCCGGCCGCTTCGTCGCCGGCTTCGATTATCTCGACCGCATGAGCGGCATTTCGCGGCATGACGATCAGGGCAGTTCCGACCGGCCCTACTTCCTCACCGTCAGCTTCGATGCCGCCCGGATCGACGCGCTGCTGAAGGACCTCGGCGCCGCCCCCTGGCGCGGACCGCGGCCGGTGCTGGCGCCGGTGGTGTTCATGAACGGGCTGAAGACGCGCTATCTGCTGAGCGCGGCGCTGCCGCAGGCGGATGCGCCGCGCGCGGCGCTGGCCGATGCCGGCGAACGCTTCGCCATGCCGCTCGCCCTGCCGGACCCGGACGCCCTCGGCCGGCCGCTGCCGGCAGACCGGGTGGCGCTGCCCGGCCTTCTCACCTACAGCGAAACCGATCCGGGCTGGGTCGCCACATGGCAGTTCGGCTGGCAGGGCGCCGGCTACACATGGACGGTCCGCGGCGTTTCCTTCGACGAGGCGTTTCGCAGCGGCGTGAAGGGGGCGATGCAGATCGTCTCCGGCCACGGCGCCCCGCGCTGAAGGGGCGGCCGGGCGCCCCCGCCCCTGACAGCGCATCCCGGACCGGGCCGCGGCCGGACCGGCACGGCGGTAGCGGCCCGCCCCGGCCCGGCCAGCCTGTCGGGCGGATCAGTTCATGAGCTTGAGGCAGGCGCCCGCGGCCCTGGCGGCGTCGCGCGCCTCGCCCATGGAAACGGTGCCGGCCTTGACGAGGGCGCGGGTCTTGTCGGTCACCAGCGCCTTCAGGTCGGCGCCGGCCGTGTAGGCGGGCGCGGTGGCGGCATAGATGGTCCGGGCGGCGGGCGACAGCGACGCCGCGCACTTGTCGGCGGCGGCCTGATCGGCCAGCGCCGGGCCGGCGAGAAGAAGGCAGGCGGTGAAAGCGGCAAGCCGGATCTTCATCGTGTGCGTCTCCGCAATTCGGGAAAGAAAGACAGACAATGTCTGACGCCGGCGCTGCGGGGCGCAAAACGGCCCGCCACCGCCCGCAGACACAGAAAACGCTGTAGAAGCCGGCGGCCGACGCCTCAAGGGCGAAGATTGATCCGATCTCCGGCCGCTTCAGTGAAAATTGCGGGCTTTCACCGCAAGCCGGCGCTGTGCCGGCTCTGCCTCCGCCGGCCGCGCGGGGGCGGCCGTCTCCGGCCAGCCGGGCGGCAGCGGCGGCAGGCCGCGGTCGTTGCTGCCGCCGGCGCGGGCCTCGTCGCCGCGGCCGAACGGCCACGCCATGTCGCCGCCCCGCTCGCCGAGGCCGGCCAGCAGGGCGCCGTGATCGGCCAGCGAGCGGGCGACGACATGGATGATGTCGCCCTCACGCTGCACCCGGCCGCGGGCCGCCACCAGATCGGCCGACAGGATGAGCCGGCGCTGACGCTCGAACAGCTTCGACCAGATGACGACGTTGGCAGTGCCGGTTTCGTCCTCAAGGGTCATGAAGGTCACGCCGCGGGCGCTGCCCGGCCGCTGGCGCACCAGCACGAGGCCGGCCACGGTGATGAAATCGCCGTCGCGCGCCGCCGTCAGTGCCGCGCACGGCCGGATGCGGCGGCGGGCGAGATCGCCGCGCAGGAACGACACCGGATGGGCCCGCAGGCTGAGGCCGGTGGCGCTGTAGTCCTCCACCACCTCGCCGCCGTCGGGCATCCGGGCCAGCGGCACGGCCGGCTCGCTCACCCCCTCGCCGCGGCGCGGAACCGCAAGGCCGGCGCGGTCGTCGGCGGCGGCAAACAGCGGCAGCGGCCGGGCCCGCAGCGCCTTCACCGCCCACAGCGCCTCGCGCCTCGCCAGCCCGAGCGAGGGGGCAAAGGCATCGGCCTCCGCCAGCCGCTCCAGCGCGGCCGCCTCCAGGCCGGTGCGCGCCTGCACATCGGCCGGGTCGGCATAAGGCACCGGCCCGCGGGCAACGGCCAGCCGCGCCCCGTCGGCCTCCGCCAGCCCCTTCACCAGCCGCAGGCCGAGGCGCAGGGCAAACCGGCGGGGCCGTGCGGCGCCGGAGCCGGCCGGCGCCGGTGCGCAGTTCTCCGGTGCCCGGTCTTGCGGCGCCCAGTCTTCCCGCGTGTCGTCTTCCCGCGGGCTGTCTTCCCGCGGGCTGTCTTGTAGCGCGCCGTCCTCCAGCGTGCAGTCCCAGCGGCTGGCGTTGAGATCGACCGGCCGCACCTCCACCCCGTGGGCGCGGGCATCGCGCACGATCTGCGCCGGGGCATAGAACCCCATCGGCTGCGCGTTGAGCAGCGCGCAGGCGAACACCTCCGGATGGCGGCACTTCAGCCACGACGAGATATAGGCCAGGCGGGCGAACGAAGCCGCGTGGCTTTCCGGAAAGCCATAGGAGCCGAAACCTTCGAGCTGGCGGAAGGTGCGGGCGGCGAATTCCGCCGTGTAGCCGTTCGCCACCATGCCGGCGATGAGCTTGTCGCGGAACGTCACCACGGTGCCGGTGTTCTTGAAGGTGGCCATGGCCCGGCGCAGGCCATCGGCCTCGGTGGCCGTGAAGCCGGCGCATTCGATGGCAATGCGCATGGCCTGTTCCTGAAACAGCGGCACGCCGAAGGTGCGCTCCAGCAGCGCGCGGAATTCCGGGCGCGGATAATCCGGCGCCTCCTGCCCGCTGCGGCGGCGCAGGTAGGGATGCACCATGTCGCCCTGAATGGGGCCGGGCCGCACGATGGCCACCTCGATGGTGAGGTCGGTGAGATTGCGCGGCTTCAGGCGCGGCAGCATCGCCATCTGCGCCCGGCTCTCGATCTGGAA
>NZ_DAISHT010000321.1:0-2884 GCF_036822375.1 Pseudoxanthobacter sp.
GTCGCCTCCATGTCGGAAGGCTATGTCGATGACGACGGCACGGTGGAATGCCCGATCCACGCCGCCCGCTTCTGCCTGAAAACCGGCAAGGCACTGTGCCTGCCGGCGACGGAAGACCTGAAGACTTTCCCGCTCGCCATCGAAGACGGCGAAATCTATCTGGAGATGCCCGGAGGAGCCGCAGCATGAGCTGGCTTGCCGGACAATCCTGCCTCATCACCGGCGGCGGCTCGGGCCTCGGCCGCGCACTGGTTACCCGCTTCGTTGCCGAAGGCGCCCATGTCGGCGTTCTGGAGCGCTCGGCGGAGAAAGTCGCCGCGCTTGAAAACGATTTCGGCGGCGCCGTCGTTGCGGTGGCCGGCGATGTCACCGACCCGGCGGCCAACGAGGCGGCCGTGGCTGCCATGGAACAGCGCTTCGGCAAGCTCGACTGTTTCATCGCCAACGCCGCGATCTGGGATCACGGCGCCACCCTTGCCGGCACCGACATCCACGGCCTTGCTGCCGGCTTCGACGAGCTGTTTGCCATCAACGTCAAGGGCTGCATCCTTGGCGCCAAGGCCGCGGCACCGGCGCTGCTGCGCTCGCGCGGTTCGCTGATCTTCACGCTGTCGAACTCCGCCTTCTATCCGGGCGGCGGCGGCCCGCTTTACACGGCCTCCAAGCACGCGGTGCTGGGGCTGATGCGTGAGCTTGCCTATGAGCTGGCGCCGAAAGTGCGGGTCAATGCCGTCGCGCCGTCCGGCATGGCGAGCGACCTGCGCGGCCCGGCCTCGCTCGGCCAGCAGGACACCCGCATCATGGATTCGCGGTCGCCGGAAGCGATCCGCGCCATCCTGCCGCTGCAGCACTTCCCCGACCCGTCGGAGTTCACCGGCCCGTTCGTGCTGCTCGCCTCGCGCGAGAACAATCAGACGCTGACGGGTGTTGCGATCAATGCCGATTGCGGCCTCGGCGTCCGCGGCATCCGCCACGTCGCGGGCGGGCTCGATCTCTGAGCCCCCCGCCGCCGCGGCCGGCTCCAGCAAAGGGGGGAGCCGGCCGCGGTGTCTGTTTCACCGCATTGCAGGCACCGCATCGCAAACACTGCATCGCAAGCCATGACAGCCGCCGGCCAACGGCGGCGCCAGGAGAGAGACGCCCCCCTGCGAACCGGCGCGCCAGAAACCGCAGCCGCCGCAGCGCGGGCCGACCGACTGAGGAGGCCGGCATGACCGACAATCACGGCACCACCGACAATCACGGGGCCGAGACGCAGCAGACTTTCGTCATCATCGGCGCCGGTCAGGCCGGCGCCATCGCCGCTGCCGAACTGCGCAAGGGCGGGTTTCAGGGCCGCCTCGTCATGATCGGCGACGAACCGCACCTGCCCTATGAGCGTCCCCCGCTTTCCAAGGATGTGATGCTGAAGCCCGATCAGGCCCGCATCACCATCCATCCGGCCGAGTTCTATGCCGAGAACGGCATCGAAACCCGGCTGGGCGTCATCGTCGAGACCATCGATCGCGAGGCCCGGCAACTGAAGCTCTCCACCGGCGAGAGCCTCGGCTATGACCGGCTGCTGCTGGCCACCGGCGCCCGCGCGCGGCGCTATCCGCTGCTCGATGCCCTCGGCACCGGCGTCTTCACCGTTCGCACGCTCGCCGATGCGCAGGGGCTGCGGGCGGCGATCCGTCCCGGCGCGCGGGTGCTGATCGTCGGCGGCGGCATCATCGGGCTGGAGGTGGCGGCAAGCAGCGTCATGCTCGGGGCAACCGTCACAGTCATCGAGCGCGGCGACCGTCTGATGGCCCGCTCGGCCCCGCCGCCGCTGGCCGAAGCGCTGATGGCGATGCACCGCGAACGCGGCGTCGCCTTCCATTTCGGCGCAGCTATCGTCGCCGCGGAACGGACCGCCGACGGCGCCATTGTGCTGTCGTGCGAGGACGGCCGCCGCTTCGAGGGTGACGTGGTGGTCTACGGCATCGGCGTCGAGCTCAATGTGGAACTCGCCCGCGCCGCCGGTCTCCGCGTGGAAGACGGCATCGTCACCGACGAGCAGGGGCGGACGAGCGATCCGGCCATCTTCGCGGCCGGCGATGTCGCGCGGCAGTGGAACCCGGCGCAGGGCCGCCACGTGCGGCAGGAAACCTGGCTCAACGCGCAGGCGCAGGCTATCGGCGCCGCGCACGCCATGCTGACCGGCGAGCCGGTGGCCGCGGAACTGCCGTGGTACTGGACCGACCAGTACGACCGCAACTTTCAGGTGGCCGGCGCCATCGATGCCACCGAGTGGCGCCTGCGCGGCGAGCCGTCCTCGGGGCGCTACACGCTGTTCGGCCTCACCGACGGTCGGGTGACCGGTGCCATCACCGTCAACAACGGCCGCGAGATGCGCCCGGCCCGCCAGCTTCTGGCCGCCGGCGGCGCGGGCATCGACACGGTCCGGCTGTGCGATCCGAAGCAGGACCTGCGCAAGCTCGTCGCCGCCGTCACCGGCTGACAGCTTGCAAGCGCCCCCCGTTCCGCCCCGGTCGGGGCGGAACGCCCGGAATGCTCTCCTTAAGACGGCCCCGGTCCGGCACACAGCCAGACCGGGGCCGTCTCTGTTTGTGGAGGATGCAATAGAGGGGTCTGACACGCCGCAACAGCCCCCTCCGTTCCCCGCCGGCCGGACAAGACCCTGCTTCGGACGGGACCGGGCCGGAGGCCCCGCGAATGCGGCTCCGGTCTGCTGCGGTCCCCTTCCTCCGAACCGCCCGCGCAAATGAAAACCCCGCTGCCGCGGATGCGGCAGCGGGGTTTGCTTTCGGCTCGCCCTTCGGGAGGAGGGGTCAGGCGGCCTCGGCCCGGGCTTTGAGGATATCGAGAGCGACGTCGATGATCATGTCTTCCTGCCCTCCGA
>NZ_DAISHT010000322.1:0-2831 GCF_036822375.1 Pseudoxanthobacter sp.
CAGCTCAACATCGGCTGGATGGCGTCGGACGGCGAAGACCGCATCCAGCGCACCTTCCACGGCGCCGATCCGGACTGGCTGAAGAAGGCGGCGGTCGCCCAGCCGTTCGGCCGGCTGATCGCGCCGGAGGAGGTGGCGGCGATGGTCGCCTTCCTCGCCTCCGACGATGCCGGCATCATGACCGGCTCGGTCATCAACTTCGACCAGACGGTGTGGGGCGCCCACGCCGCCGCCGCGCCGGCCCCCGAGCAGGCGATGACGCTGGAGGGCACGCGCTTCGCCCCCGTTGCGGCCGAATGAGGCGGGGGCTTCCATGCGCACCCTGAAAGGGCCGGGCGTCTACCTCGCGCAGTTTGCGGCCGACGAGGCGCCCTACAACTCCCTCGACAGCCTTGCCGGCTGGGCGGCGGCCAAAGGCTTTGCCGGCGTGCAGATCCCGACGTGGGATACGCGCCTCATCGATCTGCGCCGGGCGGCGGAAAGCCCGGCCTATTGCGACGACCTGAAAGGCCGGCTGGCCGATCACGGACTGGTCATCACCGAGCTTGCCTCCCACATCACCGGCCAGCTCGTGGCGGTTCATCCCGCCCACGACGCCATCATGGACGCCTTTGCCCCGCCGCAGGTGCGGGGCAATCCGGCGGCGCGGCGGGCGTGGGCGGAACAGCAGATGGCGTTTGCCGCCCGCGCCAGCCGCAATCTGGGGCTCGACCGGCACGTCACCTTCTCCGGGTCTCTGCTGTGGCCCTATCTCTACCCCTATCCGCAGTGGCCGGAAGGGCTGATCGACGAGGGCTTCGACGAACTGGCCCGCCGCTGGCGGCCGCTTCTGGACACCGCCGACGAGCACGGCGTCGACTTCTGCTTCGAGATCCACCCTTGCGAGGATCTGCACGACGGCTGGAGCTTCGAGATGTTCCTTGAGCGGCTGCAGGGCCATCGGCGCTGCGCCATCATGTACGATCCCAGCCACTTCGTGCTGCAGGCGCTGGATTATCTGGCCTTCATCGACCACTACCACGAGCGCATCCGCGCCTTTCATGTGAAGGATGCGGAGTTCCGCCCCGACGGCAAATCCGGCGTCTATGGCGGCTATCAGCCGTGGTCGCGGCGCGCCGGCCGCTTCCGCTCGCCCGGCGACGGGCAGGTCGATTTCGGCGCGATCTTCACCAGGCTCGCCACCTTCGATTACGACGGCTGGGCCGTGCTGGAGTGGGAGTGCTTCCTGAAGCACCCGGAAGACGGGGCGGCGGAAGGCGCCCGCTTCATCCGCGAGCACATCATCCGCGTTGCCGACCGCGCCTTCGACGATTTCGTCAGATCCGGCGCCGACCGTGCCGCCAACCGCGCGATGCTCGGGCTTGCCCCGGACGCGGTGCCGGAGCCGGCGCCCGCGCAGTGAGACCCCGTTTCAGGGCAGGACCATCATGAGTGAGACCTATCAGCGTCCGCTGCGCCTCGGCATGGTCGGCGGCGGCGAGGGCGCCTATATCGGCAACATCCACCGCATTGCCGCCCGCATGGACGGGGCATGGGTGCTGACCGCCGGTGCCTTCGATGTCAGCCCGGCCCGCGGCCATGCCTTCGCCGCCGGCCTCGGCATCGATCCGGCGCGCTCTTATGACGACTTCGCCGCGCTCATTGCCGGCGAGCGCGGCCGCGCCGATGCCATTGATGCGGTGGCGATCTGCACGCCGAATTTCACGCACTTTCCGATTGCGAAGGCGGCCCTCGAAGCGGGCTTCGACGTTATCTGCGAAAAGCCGCTGACGGCGACGCTGGACGAGGCGGTGGAGCTGGAGCGGCTGGTGCGCGCCAGCGGCCGTTTCATGGGCGTGACCTATACCTATTCCGGCTATCCGATGGTGCACGAGGCCCGTGCGCGGGTGGCGGACGGGGCGCTCGGCCGCATCCGCACGGTGCAGGTGGAATATCCGCTGGAATGGATGGCAACGCCCATCGAGCGGGCCGGCAATGCCCAGGCCGCCTGGCGCACGGACCCGAAGCGCAACGGTCGCGGCGGCTCCGTCGGCGATATCGGCACCCATGCCTATCACCTCGCCGGTTTCGTCACCGGGCTGAAGCTGGAGGCGCTGACGGCCGATCTGGCGACCTTCGTCGAAGGCCGGGCGCTGGACGACAACGCCCACGTTCTGCTGCGCTACGAGGGCGGCGCGCGCGGCCTGCTGTGGTCGTCGCAGGTGGCGCTGGGCTCTTCCAACGGCATCCGGCTGCGCGTCTTCGGCGAAAAGGCGTCGCTGGCGTGGTTTCAGGAGCAGCCGAACGAACTGCTGCTGGCCCCGCTCGGCGGCGAGACCCGGGTCGTCAAGCGCGGCACCGACGGGCTGAGCGCGGCGGCGAAGGCCCGCACCCGCACCCCGCCGGGACATCCGGAAGGCTATCTGGAAGCCTTCGCCAACCTCTATGCCGGCTTTGCCGAGGCGATCCGTGCCCGCCGGCAGGGCCGCGAGGCGGGCGAGATCGGCCGCAACATCCCCACCGCCGGTGACGGGCTGAAGGGGGTCGCCTTCGTCGAGGCGGTGGTGGACAGCCACGAGGCCGCCGACCAGCCGTGGCTGAAGCCGGTGGCGGTCTGAGACCGCCGGCCAGCACCGGTCAGAACAACAAGGCGCCGCAACAGGCGCCGCGACAGGCGGGGAAAACCCAATGGAGCCCAACACCCGGCCGGCCGACGTGCCGGTCAAGACACTCGATGTCATCACCATCGGCCGCGCCTCGGTCGATCTCTACGGCGATCAGGTCGGCGGGCGGCTGGAGGACATGGGATCCTTCAGCAAATATATCGGCGGCTCGCCCTGCAACATGGCGGC
>NZ_DAISHT010000323.1:0-2801 GCF_036822375.1 Pseudoxanthobacter sp.
GTGCCGACGTCGGTGATAATGCCGGTGAACATCAGCCGGGTTCCCTGCGCCAGAGGTGGATGACAAGATCGTCGCCGCGGTGGCGGCGGCCGGTTTCGACGAAACGGGGGTGGGCGAGCAGGCCGGCGATGCCGCCGCCGAACAGCGGCACGCCCCCCGGCCCGATGCGCCGGGGGGCGCAGTCGAGCACGATCTCGTCCACGAGATCGGCATCGAGCAGCGCCCCGGCGACCGTGGGGCCGCCCTCGGCCAGAACCGTCGTCAGCCCCGCATCGCCAAGGGCGGCGAACGCCGCGCCGGGATCGATTCGCCCCCCCGGATGCGGGCCGCCGGCAACGCGCAGGATGCGCACGCCGGCGGCCTCCAGAACGGCGAGCCGCGCCGGATCGGCCTTCGGTCCGGTGACGATCCACACCGGAACCGCACGGGCCGTGCGCACCAGCTTCGAGCCCGGCGGCAACTGGCCGAGGCTGTCGAGCACGATGCGCACCGGCGAGGCGGCCTCCAGCCCCGGCAGGCGGCAGGTCAGTTCCGGATCGTCGTTGAGCGCGGTGCGGATGCCGATCAGGATGGCATCGTGGGTGGCGCGCATGGCATGCACGTCGGCCCGCGCCTCGGGGCTTGAAAGGGCGATCTGGCCGGCATCGCTGCGCCCGACACAGCCATCGGCCGAGACCGCCATCTTGACGCGGACATGGGGCCGACCGTCGCGCACGCGGCGGAAATGGCCGGCGTGGGCGCGCGCGCCTTCCGCCGGCAGGATGGCGGCGGTCACCGCAACGCCGCCTTCGGCGAGCATGGCGTGGCCCTGACCGGCCACGAGGGGGTTCGGATCCGCCACCGCGGTGACGACGCGGGCGATGCCGGCCTCGCGCAGCGCCAGCGCGCACGGGCCGGTGCGGCCATAATGGCTGCAGGGCTCCAGCGAAACATAGGCGGTGGCCCCGCGCGCAGCCGCGCCGGCCGCGGCCAGTGCCTGCGGCTCGGCATGGGGCCGCCCGCCGGCGGCGGTGACACCGCGGCCGACCACGACGGGCCCGGCGCCGTCGTCGCGCACGATCAGGGCGCCGACGGAGGGGTTCGGCCATGTGCGGCCGGCATTGCGCTGGCCGAGCGCGATGGCGGCGGCCATCAGCCGGCGGTCGTCGTCGCTGGCCGGGGGAAAGGCGGGCCGGACCGGCGAGGCGGGCAGGGAGGTCTTCTGTGCAGGCAAGGCGGGCTTCCGGATTGGGCGCCGCGAAGCGGCCGGGACAGGCGGCAAGATGGCGCCGCCCCGCGCCCGACACAAGTAACGGCCGGGCCGATTCGCACCGCAGGGCGGGAATGACAGACACCGTGCAGACGCAAAACGGGGGCCGAATGGCCCCCGGAGTCGTTTGTGATGAGCGTTTGTGATGAGCGGTCCGCCGGCTGCCGTGCGGTCAGTCGTCGGCCGGGCCGCCCGCCGGCGCGGCGTCCCTGTCGTCCTCGCCCCTGCCGTCTTCGTCGCCGCGGGGCACGAAATCGTCGAGGAAGGCGATGAAGTCGCGCGCGGCGCGGAAGTCGCGGTAGACGGAGGCGAAGCGCACATAGGCGACATCGTCCACCGCTTTCAGCGCTTCCATCACCATCAGCCCGATCTGTTCGGAGGTGACGTCGCTCTCGCCGAGGCTCTCAAGCCGCCGCACGATGCCGGAGACCATCTGCTCGATGTGGTCGGCATCGACCGGCCGCTTGCGCAGCGCGGTTTCCACCGACCGCATCAGCTTTTCGCGGTCGAACGGCACGCGACGGCCGGACTTCTTCACCACGGTCAGCTCGCGCAGCTGCACGCGCTCGAACGTGGTGAAGCGCCCGCCGCAGGTGACGCAGACGCGCCTGCGCCGGATGGCGGCCCCGTCTTCGCTGGGCCGCGAATCCTTCACCTGCGTGTCTTCGCCTCCGCAATACGGACAGCGCATCGGCGGCCGGCCCTCAGCGATAGATCGGGAAGCGGGCGACGAGATCGGCGACTTCGCCGCGCACCTTGGCTTCCACGAGGGAGTCCTCCTCGCTGCCCTTCTGCGACAGCGCGCCCAGCACCTCGGCGATCATGTTGCCGATCTGGCGGAACTCGGCTGCGCCGAAGCCGCGGGTGGTGCCCGCCGGCGTGCCGAGGCGGATGCCGGAGGTGACGAACGGCTTTTCCGGATCGTAGGGAATGCCGTTCTTGTTGCAGGTGAGATGCGCGCGGCCGAGCGCGCCCTCGGAGACCTTGCCGGTGAGCGCCTTCGGGCGCAGGTCCACCAGCATCAGGTGCGTGTCGGTGCCGCCGGAAACGATGCGGTAGCCGTGGCTGGCCAGCGTTTCGGCCAGCACGCCGGCATTCTCCACCACCTGCGCGGCATAGTCGCGGAAGGCCGGCTGCAGCGCCTCGCCGAAGGCAACGGCCTTGGCGGCGATGACGTGCATCAGCGGGCCGCCCTGCAGGCCGGGGAAGATCGCCGAATTGATCTTCCTGGCGAGGGCTTCGTCGCTGGTCAGGATCATGCCGCCGCGCGGGCCGCGCAGCGTCTTGTGGGTGGTGGTGGTCACCACGTGGGCATGGGGCACCGGGTTGGGATGCACGCCGCCGGCGACGAGGCCGGCGAAGTGGGCCATGTCCACCATGAAAAAGGCCCCGACTTCGTCGGCAATCGCGCGCATGCGGGCGAAGTCGATGTGGCGGGGATAGGCGGAGCCGCCGGCGATGATCAGCTTCGGCTGTTCCTTGCGGGCGAGCGCGGCAATCTCGTCATAGTCGAGGCGTTCGTCGTCGCGGCGCACGTGATAGGGCACCGGGC
>NZ_DAISHT010000324.1:0-2783 GCF_036822375.1 Pseudoxanthobacter sp.
CCGGACCGGCACTTCGCTTCATCCCGGCGGCGCGGAAAGCAACCGCCCGCGGCGGGCGGAACACCGCCGCGGCCCGGCCGGAAACCAAACGTTTACCTCGGCCCGTCATCCTTACTTTCAACTTAATGTCGTCGTCGTGCCGCCATCCGCAGCCCGGAGAATGGCCGCGATATGGTCAAAAAGCCGGCATCCACCCCCGTTGCGGCGCGCAGCCGCTGCCGCGACGGACCGGACGGGCGACGACCCGGAAGACCAGCGAGGACCCCGATGGACGAACTCTCGACCGGACGCGCGCGCACCGCCGCCACCCTGCGGAGCGTATTCAGCCGCACATCCGGCCGCCCCGGCAGACGCGCCGGCGGGGATCGCTTCACCAGAGCCGCCGCGGCCCTGCTCGCCGGCCTCACCGCCCTGCCGCCCGCCGCCTTCGCCGGCAGCCCCGTCACCCCGGCCGCCGGCCTGGCCCGCCCGGCCTCGCCGGTCAGCGATGCGCTGTCCCACGGGGCCGCGGCTGATGGCGTGAGCCTGATGACGGTTGCCGCCAACAACGGCACGGCGCTGGGGCAGGCGATCAACCTCGCCGCCGCCGGCAACGACCGCGAGGCCTATGCGCTGTCGCGCTCGATGCCCACCATCGACCGGCTGATCGTGGAATGGCTGCTGATCCGCGACGGCGCCTCGGTGATGACCTCGTCGCTCATCACCCGCTTTGCCCGCGAGGCGCCGGGCTGGCCGACGCCGAAGCAGATCCGCGCCCGGGCCGAGCAGGCCCTGCAGCGCGAAAGCCCGACGCCGCAGGAAGTGATCGACGTCTTCAACGGCAACCACCCGGAAACCGCCGACGGCGCCCGCCTGCTGGCGCGCGCGCTCGTCGCCACCGGGCAGACGCAGGCCGCCGCCAACGTCATCCGCTATGCGTGGGTCAACGACCCCATGAGCGAGGTGAACCAGCGGGCGATCATGACCGAGTTCCGCTCGTTCCTGACGCCGGCCGACAACACCCGCCGCGCCGAAATGCTGCTCTATGCCGAGCGCGCCAAGATGGCGCAGGGCATGGACCCGCTGCTGCCGCCCTCCGAGCGGGCCTATGTGGATGCGCGCGCCGCCGTCATCCGCGAGGCGCCCGATGCCTCCCGCCTGATGGCGGCCGTGCCGGCCGACATGCGCTCGCGGCCGGGGTATAAATATTCGCTGATCCAGCTCTACCGCCGCGCCGGGCAATATACCGACGCCGCAAAGCTGCTCGTCAGCATCCCCAACGACAAGCGCGCCCAGATCGACCCCTCCGCATGGTGGGACGAGCGCAAGATGGTGTCGCGCAAGCTGCTCGATCAGGGCGACTACAAGCTCGCCTATCAGGTGGTGTCCAACTATGTGCCCGATGGCACGGTGGCCGATCTCGATGCCGAGTTCCATGCCGGCTGGTATGCGCTGCGCTTCCTCAACAATCCGAAGCTCGCCATTCCGCATTTCACCCAGCTCGCCCGGCAGGCGCAGACGCCTATCAGCCGGTCGCGCGGCTATTACTGGCTGGGCCGGGCCTATGAGGCGGCCGGCGACCGTTCCGCCGCCGCCAGCGCCTACAAGGCCGCGGCCGGCTACGGCATGACCTATTACGGCCAGCTCGCGCGCAACCGCCTCGGCCTGCGCGCGCCGGGCGTGGGCGGGGTGCCGCAGCCCTCCGGGGCCGACAAGTCCGCGTTCTCCCACAGCCAGATGGTGCAGGCGATCCAGCGCATGGCCGCCGTCGGCGCCATCGACAAGACCATGCCGCTGTTCACCACGCTGGCGGAAACCATGAAGACGCCCGGCGA
Source organism: Pseudoxanthobacter sp. (assembly GCF_036822375.1). Classification (NCBI taxonomy): domain Bacteria; kingdom Pseudomonadati; phylum Pseudomonadota; class Alphaproteobacteria; order Hyphomicrobiales; family Segnochrobactraceae; genus Pseudoxanthobacter; species Pseudoxanthobacter sp. The sequence continues at coordinate 1,815 of NZ_DAISHT010000324.1, forward strand.
GGTGACGCTGCTTGCCCGTCTTGCGGAACAATACGGCAAGTATCACTTCGCTCTTTCGGTGGCCAAGACGGCCCAGAACCGCGGCCTGCCGGTGGGCGGCCTCGCCTTCCCCACGGCCGGCATTCCGCGCTCGGCGCAGGTTCCGCCCACGCTGGAACGGCCGGTGGTCTATGCCATCGCGCGTCAGGAGAGTGTGTTCAATCCCGGCGCGGTCAGCCCGGCCGGCGCCCGCGGCCTGCTGCAGCTGATGCCGGCAACCGCCAAGCTGGTGGCCGGCCGCGCCGGCCTGCCCTATTCCGCCCCGCGCCTGACCGCCGATCCGGCCTATAACGCCACCCTCGGCGCCTATCACCTCGACGAGCTGGTCAGCAACTACGACGGCTCCTACATCATGACCTTCGCCGGCTACAATGCCGGCCCCGGCCGCGTGAAGCAGTGGGTGCAGCTCTATGGCGACCCGCGAGACCCGAACGTGGATGCCATCGACTGGGTGGAGCGCATTCCCTATACAGAAACGCGCAATTACGTGCAGCGCGTGATGGAAAACGTGCAGGTCTATCGCGAGCAGCTCGGCTCCGGCCAGCTGACCATCGACAAGGACCTCAAGCGTGGCGCGAGCGGCGGCTGAGGACCACCGCTTCACGCCCGCACCGGCATCGCCGCGGCGGGCGTGAAGCGGCACGACAGCAACAGCCGACAAAAGAATCGTCGCCGATCGGGGTCCGCACGTCGAATCCCGCCGCAGCAACGTTGACTTTATTAAGAATATCCGTATTTTTCCGCCCACTGATCGGTCACGATGGGTGATCGACGGGGCCTCCGGCCATTCTCGTGCTGCCAAATGGCGGGCATCGTCCGGCGCCGTTCTGCCTGACGGTCGCCCTTGCCCGAAACGGTGCCCGATCCTGCCCCCAGGCCCCCCAAAATCGAAGATCCATTGGATAGATGAGTTTCGATTCTCTTGGCCTG
>NZ_DAISHT010000325.1:0-2754 GCF_036822375.1 Pseudoxanthobacter sp.
TCAGAAGCGTCGGCAACGAGAATTTCCGCATGGCGCGAACCTCCGGTCGAAGCGCGTCCGCCTTGATAACATCTTGAAACAAGGGGAGTTTCAGCGCCCGAGAATTGAAGCCCCGGGGCGGGAGGCGGGCAGCCGTGCTGCCGCGCCTCATCCGCCGGTGAGAGGGAGTGTGACGCTTGTCGGGTCGGCATTCTTGCGTAAAACCGACAATCGCCTGTGCGTTTGCGACCTTTGAACGACGATTCAGCGCAAGGCCGGCGGGGTGTTCCGGCGGGCAGGCTCCGGCCGCGCCTCAGCGCTGCGCGGTCTGCCAGTTCTCCGCCCGTGTAAAGCCGGCGTTGGCGGCAGCCAGCAGGCCGCGGCCGAGGATGTGGTCGGCCCCCTTTTCGCCGATCATGATGCTGGGCGCGTTGAGATTTCCGGTTGTGACGCGCGGCATGATCGAGGAATCGACGATGCGCAGCGCCTCCATGCCGATGACGCGGGTTTCCGGGTCCACCACCGCCATCGGGTCGTCCGGCGCCCCCATCCGGCACGAGCACGAGGGGTGATAGGCGCTCTCCACCTTGTCGCGGATGAACGCATCTATGGCGTCGTCGCTGACGACACCGGCACCGGGCTGGATCTCGCGGCCCCGATAGGGATCGAACGCCTTCTGGGCAAAGATCTCGCGGGTGAGGCGCACGCAGGCGCGCATTTCCGTCCAGTCGTCGGGGTGGCTCATGTAATTGAAGCGGATGCGCGGATGCTCGTGCGGATCGGCCGATTTCAGGCGGACCCAGCCGCGGCTTTTGGAGCGCATCGGCCCGACATGGGCCTGAAAGCCGTGTTCGGCGGCCAGCCCCTGTCCGTCATAAGTCACGGCCAGCGGCAGGAAGTGATACTGGATATCGGGATAGGGAATGCCCGGCCGCGAGCGGATGAAGCCGCAGCTTTCGAAATGATTCGTGGCGCCGTGTCCCTTTCTGGTCAGCAGCCACTGCGCGCCGATGAAGGCCCTGCCGAGAAGGCCCTGCCACGAATAGAGCGTGATCGGCTGCCGGCAGGCGACCTGGAAATAAAACTCCAGATGATCCTGCAGGTTCTCGCCCACCCCCGGCAGGTTGTGCACGACGGGGATGCCATGGCTCCGCAACTCCTCCGCACCGCCCACGCCGGAGAGCTTGAGCAGTTGCGGCGTGTTGATCGGCCCGCCGGAGAGAATGACTTCGCGGCCCGCCCGCACGCTGCGCCGCACGCCGCCCTGCTCGAATTCCACCCCCACCGCCCGGCGGCCCTCAAACAGCACGCGGGTGGCAAGGGCATGGGTGATCACGGTCAGGTTCGGCCGCTTCATCGCCGGCTTCAGATAGGCGTTCGCGGCCGACCAGCGCACGCCGTTCTTCACCGTCATATCCATGCGGCCGAAGCCTTCCTGCGTGGCCCCGTTGATGTCGCCGGTGATGCCGTAGCCCGCCTGCTCGCCGGCCTCCACAAAGGCGCGGTAGAGCGGGTTCTTCAGCGGGCCGTAGCGGGTGGCCAGCGGTCCGCGGTCGCCGCGCCAGTCGTCGCCGCCGTCGCGCCGGGTTTCTGCCCGGCGGAAATAGGGCAGAACGTGGCGATAGCCCCAGCCGCGTGCGCCCAGCGCCTCCCAGTCCTCATAGTCCATGGGATTGCCGCGCACATAGACGAGGCCGTTGATGGACGAGCCGCCGCCGATCACCTTGCCGCGCGGGCAGTGCAGCGAGCGGCCCCCGAGCGCGTCTTCCGGCTCGGCGTGATAGCCCCAGTTGTAGGTCGTGGTGTTCATGGGCATGGAAAGCGCGGCCGGCATCTGAATGATGAGGGCGCGGTCCGAGCCGCCGAATTCCAGCACGCAGACGCTGAATCTTCCGTCCGCACTCAGCCGGTCGGCCAGCACGCAGCCGGCCGATCCGGCGCCGACGATGACATAATCGAAGGTCTTGTCTTCCTGCGCAGCCATGGCAGCCTCTCAGTAGGGCGACTCGACGGCGCCAAGATTGACGTAGACGCTCTTGATCTGCGTATAGTGCTCGATGGCCGCCTTCGAGTTCTCGCGGCCGAGGCCGGAAAGCTTGTAGCCGCCGAACGGCAGTTCGATGGGCGTCACGTTGTAGTGATTGATCCAGCAGGTGCCGGCTTCCAGCTTCGCGATCACGCGGTGGGCGCGGGCGAGATCTTTCGTGAAGACGCCGGCTGCCAGGCCGAATTCGGTGGCGTTGGCGCGCGCCACGACTTCATCCTCGTCGGTGAAGGTCAGCACGGACATGACCGGGCCGAAGATCTCCTCGCGCACGATGGTCATGTCGTCGGTGCAGCCATCGAACACGGTCGGGGCCACGAAGGCGCCGTCCGCAAGCCGGCCGTCGGTGACGCGATGGCCGCCGGCGATAAGCTGCGCGCCCTCGCGCAGTCCGGTTTCGATGTAGCCCAGCACCTTTTCCATGTGGGCGTGCGAGATGAGCGAGCCGACCTGCGTTTTCGGGTCGAGCGGGTCGCCGATCACCATGCGCCGGGTGCGGGCGGCGAGCCGCTGCAGGAAAGCGGCCCTGATGCGGGCGTGGACGAACACCCGCGTGCCGTTGGAGCACACCTCGCCGGCGGAATAGAAGTTGCCCAGCATGGCACCGGACACGGCATCGTCGATATCGGCATCGTCGAAGACGATCAGCGGCGACTTGCCGCCGAGTTCCAGCGTCACGTGCTTCAGCGTGCCGGCGGCGTCGGCCATCACCTTGCGGCCGGTGCCGGCCT
>NZ_DAISHT010000326.1:0-2728 GCF_036822375.1 Pseudoxanthobacter sp.
AGAACAGCGTGCGCATGTCATAGATGGAATCGATCGCCACGCCGGCCATGCCGACATCGCCGGCCACGCGCGGGTGATCGGAATCGTAGCCGCGGTGCGTGGCCAGATCGAAGGCCACCGACAGCCCCTTCTGACCGGCCGCAAGGTTGCGGCGGTAGAAGGCGTTGGAATCCTCCGCCGTGGAGAAGCCCGCATACTGGCGGATGGTCCACGGCTGGTTGACGTACATCGTCGGGTAGGGGCCGCGCACGAACGGCGCGATGCCGGGGAAGCTGTCGACGAAGCCAAGGCCGGCGCGGTCGGCGGCGGTGTAGAACGGCTTCACCGCAATGCCTTCCGGCGTCGCCCACGGCGCCACGCCGGCAGCCGGGTCAACCGCCGGGGTCGCGGCTGCGGGATCGAATGCGAGCGTCGAGAAATCCGGGATACGGGACATCGACCGGGCTCCTTTGCCTCAAAGAGTGGTCGCGCCGGCGATGCCGACGACGCCGTGAACGCGGGTGAGGAAGGCGACGAGATTGTCGCCGGCGAACAGGAATTCCTTGACGCCGGCGGCCCGCCAGGCCGCCTCGTTGTCGCCCGGCCGGCCGGCGAGCGCCACCAGCCCGGCACCGGCGGCGGCAAAGGCCGCAGCCGCCGCGGCGGCGGTGGAAAGGCCGCCTTCGCCGCCATCCGCCGGGGCCGCATAGGTCTCGTCGCTGCCGCACAGGCAGACGGCCGTGGCGCCGGATTCCCTGAACGCCTTCACGAGGCCGATGATGTCGCTCTTCGTCTCGTTGCCGGACGCCGGCAGGCCGCCGGCCTCGAAGGCAGCGCGGGCGAAGCCGACGCGGCCGTTGAACGAGCCGGGCGAACCGAGACCGGCCAGAAACACCTTCGGCACCGCGTGACCGGCCGCGACATAGGCGTCCATCGCATCGCGCAGCCCCTCATAGGGCTCGGCAAGGCGGGGGAACGCGAACGCCTCGATCGTCACCGCGCCGGCCGGCTTCTGCACCGCCTGCGCCGCCGGCAGCGGCGCCAGCACGGTGACCGGCGTCTCGGTCAGGTTGGGGAACTCGCTGGTGCCGGTGATCTGCACCTTGCGTCGCGCCACCGCCGCGGCGCGCTCGGCGCGGGTTGCCGCCAGACGCTTCTGCCAGCTGCCGGAGACGAGCGCCGCCGGCAGGCCGCCTTCGGCCTCGATCTCGCGGAACAGCCCCCACGCCGTCGCGGCGAGGTCGGCGGTCAGCGTCTCGAAGCCGCCGGCGCCGGCGGCCGGGTCCGCCACCCGCCACAGGTTCGATTCCTCGGCAAGGACCGACTGGGTGTTGCGGGCCAGGCGGCGGCCGAAATTGTCGGCCAGCCCCAGCGGGGCGGTGTAGGGCAGCACGGTCAGCGCGTCGGCACCGCCGACCGCGGCGGAAAACGCCGCGATGGTGCCGCGCAGCAGGTTGACCCACGGATCGCGCTTCGTGGCGGAGCGCCATGCGGTTTCCGCCAGCAGGCGCACCGGCTTCGGCTCAAGGCCGGCGGCGCGCTCCACCTGCGCCCAGAGGCGACGGAAGGCGCGGAACTTGGCGACGGTGAGGAATTCCTCCACGTCAGCCACCAGCAGGAAGGACAGGCTGTCGCGGGCGTGCTCCAGCGGCACGCCGCCGGCCTCCAGCGCGCGCAGGTAGGCAACGCCGGCCGAGAGGGCCGCGGCCAGCTCCTGCGCTTCCGCCGCGCCGGCCTCGTGGTGCGGCCGGGTATCGACGGTGATGGCAGAGCCCCTGAAACCATGGCTGTCGAGCGCGGCAGCCGTGGAGGCGAGGCGTTCGGCCAGCACCGCCCACGGTGCCGGCAGGAAGCCCGCGTAAACCGCATCGCCGAGCGGATCGACGCCGAAATCGATCGTCACCGAAGCCGGGTCGAGACCGCGCCGGGCGACGACCTCCAGCAGCGCCTCGCGGCCGATCTGCCCGCTGAAGGGCGCCGTTTCCAGACGCAGCGAAATCAGATCGAGGTGCACACCGGCAAGGGCGCGGTCCAGCGTCTCGAACGGCTCGTCGCCGAGCTTCACGCCGAAACCGCGCGCCGCCGGCGCGCCTTCCAGCGACAGCACGAGGCCGCTGGCCCCGTTTTCCAGATCGTCGAGCGCCAGCGCGTTGGCCTCACGCGCGTCGGGGTGATCGAGGCGCTGCACCACGGTCCACGGCGCCAGTTCGGCGCGCAGCGCACGGGCGACATCGCCTTCGGCCTTGGGGTAGAGCGGCGTGGTCTTCAGCCCGTCGAAAGTGCGCGTCGTCAGCACACGGTCGAAGTCGGCCCCCTTCAGAACCTTGTCGACCAGCGTCCGCCACTGCGCCGCTTCACCGGCCGGCTTCTGGGTCTCAGCCACGAGATCGGTCATGACGTCTCCAATCGCGATTCCGGGCGCGGGGCACGCCTCATGGGCGGTTCGGCGCCGGTCTGAACATGGGGCAAACGCGCCCGCAGAAACAGCGCCGCAGGCGCCGTGCCGTCGTCCGGTCCGGGCCCGGCCGCCAGCCCCCCTTAAACCGTCCGCCGGCAGCCCGCAGGCCGCCGGCGGTCTGTCTCTTCGCCCGGGATCAGGCGAACTCGAGGATCACCGCATCCACGGCCAGGCTGTCGCCCGCCTTGCAGTTGATCTTGGCAATGGTGCCGTCGCGCTCGGCGCGCAGCACGTTCTCCATCTTCATCGCCTCGACGATGGCCAGCGGCTCGCCCGCCTTCACTTCCTGAC
>NZ_DAISHT010000327.1:0-2708 GCF_036822375.1 Pseudoxanthobacter sp.
TCCGGCAAGGTCTTGTCCGGCAGGGTCTTGGCGGAGTTCTGGCGGGGGAATGCGGGCTGGCGGAGCGGCGCGCCTATTCGGCTGCGAGCCGGCTGCCGCCGCTGCCTTCCAGCCCTGAGAGGCGCGGCACCAGTGCAGCGACGAACAGCGTCATCAGCCGGGCCAGTTCCGGCAGGCCGGGGCCGGGCAGGCAGCGTTGCTCGTCCATGTAAAGCCCGCGGTTGATCTCCACCTGCAGCGCATGGATGCCCGCGAACGGGCGGCCGTAGTGCTCGGTGATGAAGCCGCCGGCATAGGGCCGGTTGAGCTGGACGCGAAAGCCGAGCCCGCTCAGCACATCGGCCGCGGCGGCGGTCAGCCGGGCGCTGCACGAACTGCCGTGCCGGTCGCCCAGCACCACGTCGGGCCGGGTGCGCCCGTCGGTGCCGCGCACCCCTGAGGGCATGGAGTGGCAGTCGATCAGCACCGCATGGCCGAACGCCGCGCGCGTTTCCGCCAGAAGCCCGGCCAGGCAGCCGTGATAAGGGTGATAGAGCGTCTCGATGCGCGCCAGACCCTCGTCGACGGTGAGCGGGCCGGCATAGATTTCCTGCGCATCGGAGACGATCCGCGCGATGGTGCCGAGCCCGCCGGCCACCCGCGCCGAGCGCGTGTTGGCATAGGAGGGCAGGCGGCCGGAGAACATCCGCGGATCGAGTTCGTAGGGCTCGCGGTTGACGTCGAGGAAGGCGCGCGGAAAGTGCGCGCGCATCAGCGGCAGGCCGATTTCCACCACGCCGGCAAACAGCAGGTCCACATAGCCATCCTCCGAGCGGCGGATGGCGGGGTTGGCGAGGCGCGAGGCGGCAAGGAAGGCTGCGGGATAGGCGCGGCCCGAATGCGGCGAGTTGAACACCAGCGGCGCGGCCTGCGCGGTGGCGGGGCGCTGCACGTCGAAGGGCATGGTCTCGTCGAAATCGGCGACGATGCGGAACGTCTCCCCGGCGGCACCGGCCGCCCCGTGCGCCGGCCCGTGGCCGTCGGATGCGCCGTGCGGCGCCCGCGCAATCTGCGGGGTGGGCTCCGTCTGTGACATGCGCACGAAGTCCGTCTGATGTCGGAAAACCGGTCCGCCCGGCGTGCCGGGCGGCGATGAACTGCCCCGATCCGCCCGGCGTGCCGGGCGGTGATGAAGCGCCATTGTGACAGTCCCGCCGCGATTGGCCAAGGCCCGGTGCGCGTCCGGCTGCGGTGCGCTGCCGGCAGAGCCTGGAGCGGGAATCAGCCCCCGGAACCGGCCCCGGGACGGCGGGCAGGGCCGGGGCGGGCGGCCCGTGCTGCGGCGTTCCTGCCACGGCGCCGGCAGAACGCGGCCCGCCGGCCGCGGCCGGTGCCGGGCTTTCACCCGATCTTTACCCGTGGTCCGCAGATGATGGCTGAACGATGGCGCAGGTGCGTCCGCCCGCCCGCCGGATGCGGTGGCGGCGGACAGGGCCGGTGCCCGGCAGCCGGCGGTGCCGCGGGCTGCCTCCCGCAACACTCAGGACTTAAAGTCTGACCACCATGTCGCGCATTCTGCTTGCGGAAGACGATACGGACATGCGGCGCTTCCTGTCCAAGGCACTCGAAAAGGCCGGCTACGATGTCGTGTCCTTCGATAACGGCCTTTCGGCCTACGAGCGCCTGCGCGAAGAGCCGTTCTCCATGCTGCTCACCGATATCGTGATGCCGGAAATGGACGGCATCGAGCTCGCCCGCCGGGCGACCCGGCTCGATCCCGACCTGAAGGTGATGTTCATCACCGGTTTTGCCGCCGTGGCGCTCAATCCCGATTCGCAGGCCCCCCGCGACGCCAAGATTCTCTCCAAGCCGTTCCATCTGCGCGAACTGGTGCGCGAGGTGGAGCGTCTGCTGGCCGCCTGAGGCCGGTGCGGGGCTGAGGCGCACCGTGCCGGCTTGTGGATGAGCCGGCAAGGTTATCCCCTGAATTGGCGCCGGCCGGTTGCTTTGATGCGAAGCGGCGTTGACAGGGGGCGCCGGGGCCGGCATAAGGCCACCCGCAACGACACGCCGCCGGCTGGTGACCCGGACGGTGGCGGCTCGGTGCCACGGCAGACCGGATAACCGACGGTCTGCTTCGGGGACGGCCCTGGAGGGGTGCCCGAGTGGTTAAAGGGGACGGACTGTAAATCCGTTGCGTAAGCTACGTTGGTTCGAATCCAACCCCCTCCACCATCCGTTCCCGAAGATGCGGCGCTGCGGCGCCGGCAGCTTCCGCAAGCTGGTCAGATGACGGCAGCCGCGCCCTTCGGGGCGCGGGCGGTCTCTGCCGGGCTCGCGGGCGGAAAACGGGTGTGCTAGCATCCGAAAAGGCGTGCGGGTGTAGCTCAATGGTAGAGCAGCAGCCTTCCAAGCTGAATACGAGGGTTCGATTCCCTTCACCCGCTCCACCATCTTTCCGGGGAATACAATCCTCTCCGCAGGCCATGGCGCAGATTTCAGCTTGAACGCAGCCGCGAAGGGCCGTAAGTCCTCGCGCGGTCTCGCGTGAGAAACCGAGCCTTCGGGATTCCATGCGTGCCTTAGCGCTCTGCGACGGGCGGCTTTCCGATCTGCGGAAAGCGCTCCGGGAAACGTCGCGCCTGGAAATATCGCGCCTCTAGGACGGAAGATCATGGCGAAAGAGAAATTTTCGCGGACGAAGCCGCACTGCAACATCGGCACGATCG
>NZ_DAISHT010000328.1:0-2703 GCF_036822375.1 Pseudoxanthobacter sp.
CCAGCAGGATCGCGCCATCCACCATGTTGAGGATGCGCTCCACCTCGCCGCCGAAGTCGGCGTGGCCGGGGGTGTCGACGATGTTGATGCGGGTGTCCTTCCAGAACACCGACGTCACCTTCGCCAGAATGGTGATGCCGCGTTCGCGCTCCAGATCGTTGGAGTCCATCGCGCGCTCGGCCACGCGCTGATTTTCGCGGAAGGTGCCCGACTGCTGGAGCAGCTTGTCGACGAGCGTGGTCTTGCCGTGGTCGACGTGGGCGATGATGGCGATATTGCGCAGGTTCATGAAGTGCAGCACCAAAAAGCGGGCGTGGTTCGGCCGCGCCCGCTTGTCCCTGTTTCGGCGCGGACTATAGCGGCCCGGCCGCGAAGGGCAAGGCCCGCGGCCCGTTTTCGGCCTGCCGCGATGCAAAAAAGCGCCGCGGAAGCCGCCGGAATGGCCTTTGACAGCCGTTCTGGCCACAGATAATAAGAAACCTCTATTATATTTTCTACAGACTATCGCCGGGGCGCGAATCGTTGCCGCGGGAAAGCAGGCGGGCCGCCACGCCCCGTTCGCAAGCCCCCGCGCGCGCCGAAGCCCCTGCGTGCGCGCAAAACAAAGACCCTGTGCGAGTGCCATGCCCGCGTCCCCGAAGTCCGCGTCCCCGAAGTCCGCATCCCTGAAGTCCGCACCGCCCGTCGCCGCCCCGGCCGATACTCCCCCGGCCGATGGACCGCCGGCCGGTTCCTGCGGCCACGAAGGCGATGTGCTCAGCGTGCCGCTGGGCTTCCTGCTGCTCGATGCCCACCGCCTGATCCGCGCCCGCTTCGATGCCCGCGCAGAGGCCGCCGGGCTGGGCCTGACGGCCGGCGAGGCGCGCGCGCTCCTGCACATCTCCAAGCGCGAGGGCCGGCGGCAGAACGTGCTGGCCGAGCACCTCAACATCGATCCGATGACGCTCGTCACCTATCTCGACCGGCTGGAGGCGGCCGGGCTGGTGCAGCGCTGCCCCGATCCGGCCGACCGGCGCGCCAAGGTGGTGCGCCTCACCCCGGCCTCCGCCCCGGTGCTGACCAAGGTGCAGGCGGTGTGCCGCGCGGTGCGGGCCGATGCCACGGCGGGGCTGGCCGAAGAGGATGTCCGCCGCCTTGCCGCCCTGATCGGCGGCGTCATCGGCGCGCTTTCCGGCCTCGCGCCGCCGGCCTGACCCCGTCCCGTCTCTCCCTTCCCGCCTTCTCCCGTCCGTTTATCGCGGCCCTGCCGCAGCTCCGGTGCCCCCGTGACGACCACCCGCCCAGACACGACCGCCGCCACCGCTCCGGTCATCACCGAACGCCGCCTGACCCTGATCGGCAGCGCGCTGGCGGCCCTCGGGCCCATCAGCCTGTCGCTCTATTCCCCCGCCCTGCCGGCGCTGGCGGCCGCCTTCGGGGCCAGCCATGCCGCGGTCAACCTGACGATGACGGCCTATTTCGGCGGCTTCGCCTTCGCGCAGCTCGCCTGCGGCCCGGTTTCCGATGCCTACGGCCGCCGCCGCGCGGCGCTGGGCTTCATCGCGCTCTATCTCGTGGCATCGTGCGCGGCGGCCATGGCACCCTCGGTCGGCTGGCTCATCGGCGCCCGGCTGGCGCAGGGGCTGGGGGCGGCGGTCGGCCTGTCGGTGTCGCGCGCCATGGTGCGCGATGTCTTCACCGGGCAGCCTGCCGCCCGCATCATGGGCATGATCGGCGTGATGCTGGGCATCGGTCCGGCGGTGTCGCCCACCCTCGGCGGCCTCATCCTGACGGTCGCCCACTGGCACGTCATCTTCTACGTGATGATCCTCTATGGCGCGGCGCTGCTCGCCGTTCTGCTGCTGGCAACCCCCGAGACGCACCGCAACCCGGACCCCGGCCACCTGCACCCCGCCCGCCTGGTGCGCAATTACGCCACGCTGCTCTCCAGCGCCGGTTTCATGCGCGCGGCTCTGGTGATGGCCCTCACCGTGGGCGGCATCTACATGCTCGCCGTCATGCTGCCGTTCGTGCTCATCGACCAGCTCGGCATGTCGCCGGCCACCTTCGGCCTCACCATGCTGAACCAGACCGGGTTCTATATTCTCGGCGGCCTTGTCGCCCAGCGCCTGATGCGGTTCATCCCGGCGCAGCGGCTGGTGCCGATCGGGCTGGCGTTCTGCGTGGCGGCGGGGCTGGGCTTCGCCATCGGCCTGCGGGTGTTCGGCCCCTCGCTGTGGCCGGTCATCCTGCCGCTTCAGGCCTGGGCCTTCGGCATTGCGCTCATCCTGCCGGCAACCACCGCCGGCGCACTGCACGATTTTCCCCACATTGCCGGGGCCGCCGCCGCCCTGCTCGGCTTCCTGCAGATGGCCAGCGGCTTCCTCGGCGGCCTCTCGGCCTCGCTGTTCGCCGACCCGGCCATGGCACTGGCGACCGTGCCCTGCGCTTCGGCGCTGCTGGCACTGGCCATCCACATCCTGCTGCGCCCCCGCCGGCGCCCCGACACCCGCACGGGCCCCGCCTGATTTTCCGCAACCCGCTGGCTGGCCTGAAGAAATGAGCCCTGCCGGCACCGTCATGCACAGGTCATGCACAGCCCCGTCATCTCGCCGCTTGACATCGCCCCCCTGCCGACCCTAAAACCCGCCTGCCTTCGACGAAAGGCACGGGGCTGTAGCTCAGATGGGAGAGCGCTGCAATCGCACTGCAGAGGTCAGGGGT
>NZ_DAISHT010000329.1:0-2700 GCF_036822375.1 Pseudoxanthobacter sp.
TGATGGAGGGCCTTGAGGAACTGCGCGTGAAGGAGAGCGACCGCCTTGCCGCGGTGGCCGCCGGCCTTGCCGCCAACGGCGTGGTGCACGCGGCCGGGCCGGACTGGCTGCGGGTGACGGGCCGCACCGGCGCCATCGGCGGCGGGCGGGTCGAAACCCACCTCGACCACCGCATCGCCATGAGCTTCCTCGTGATGGGCCTTGCCGCCGAGCGGGCGGTGATCGTGGACGACACGGCCATGATCGCCACCTCGTTCCCGACCTTCCATAGCCTCATGACCGGGCTCGGCGCCCGCTTTGCGGCGGAGGGCTGAGGCCATGGCAGGCCCGCTCATCATCGCCATCGACGGCCCGGCGGCTTCCGGCAAGGGCACCCTTGCGCGCCGGCTGGCCGCCCACTTCGGCCTGAGGCACCTCGATACCGGCCTGATCTACCGGGCCGTGGGCGCCGCTGTGCTGGCCGGCGGGCTCGACCTCGGCGATGCCGCCGCCGCAGAGGCCGCCGCCCGCGGCCTCGACCTCGGCGGCTTCGACCGCGAGGCCCTTTCGCGCCATGAGGTGGGCGAGGCGGCCTCGCGGGTTGCCGCCATGCCGGGCGTGCGCGCGGCGCTGCTGGAGGCGCAGCGCGCCTTCGGCCGCACCGCCCCCGGCGCCGTGCTGGACGGGCGCGACATCGGCACCGTGGTGTTTCCGGAGGCCGCGGCGAAGCTGTTCGTCACCGCCGATGTCGGCGAGCGCGCACGGCGGCGCACGGCGGAGATGGCCGGCCGCGGCCTTGCCGCCGATTATGACGCCATCCTTGCCGATCTCCGGCGCCGCGACGAGCGCGACAGCACCCGCGCCAGCGCGCCGCTGAAGGCGGCCGGCGACGCCGCGGTGCTGGACACCACCGCGCTCGATGCCGATGCCGCCTTTGCCGCGGCGCTCGCCCTCGTGCAGCAGCGGCTCGGCTGAGCGCTGCGGACCGGGCCGGCCGCAGCGGCACGGAACACCGCCCGGGCACCGGCACGGCGCCTGCGGGCGGAAAAACCGCGCGGCGCGGCGGGATTCGTGCGATTCCGGCCCCCGCGCGCCTTGTCCGTTGCCGGCGGAAACTGTATATCCGCGCCGGCGGCGGCTGCCATGCGGGCGGCTGCCGGCAAAGAAACGCGCGTTCGCCTGCCGCATGTGCCGGCCCGCTCCGCGGATACGGAGCGGCGGCCCGAAACGAGACCGGGCCCGGCAGACAGAGCGCGCGACCCACAAACACCAGCGCCGGCACTTTCAGGAGCTTTAATGGCCTCGCTCAATCCCTCGCGCGACGATTTTGCCGCGCTTCTCGACGAGTCGCTCTCCAAGTCCGAGATGCACGAAGGGTCCGTCGTCAAGGGCACCATCGTTGCGATCGAAAAGGACCTCGCCGTCATCGACGTCGGCCTGAAGGTCGAAGGGCGCGTTGCGCTCAAGGAGTTCGGCGCCCGTGCCCGTGACGGGCAGCTCAATGTGGGCGACGAAGTCGAAGTCTATCTCGAGCGCGTCGAGAACGCCCTCGGCGAAGCCGTGCTGTCGCGCGAGAAGGCCCGCCGCGAAGAGAGCTGGGTGCGCCTCGAAGTCGCCTTCACGAAGGGCGAAAAGGTCACCGGCCAGATCTTCAATCAGGTCAAGGGCGGCTTCACCGTCGATCTCGACGGCGCCGTGGCCTTCCTGCCGCGTTCGCAGGTCGATATCCGCCCGGTGCGCGATGTCGGCCCGCTGATGCACACCCCGCAGCCGTTCCAGATCCTCAAGATGGACAAGCGCCGCGGCAACATCGTCGTTTCGCGTCGCGTCGTTCTCGAAGAGACCCGCGCCGAGCAGCGTTCGGAGCTGGTGCAGAGCCTCGAAGAGGGTCAGATCATCGAAGGCGTGGTCAAGAACATCACCGATTACGGTGCGTTCGTCGACCTCGGCGGCATCGATGGCCTGCTGCATGTGACCGACATGGCATGGCGCCGTGTCAACCATCCCTCCGAGATCCTGTCGATCGGCCAGACTGTCCGGGTGCAGATCATCCGCGTCAATCACGAGACGCACCGCATCTCGCTCGGCATGAAGCAGCTGCTCGCCGATCCGTGGGAAGGCATCGAGGCCAAGTATCCGGTGAACGCCCGCTTCAAGGGTCGCGTCACCAACATCACCGACTACGGCGCGTTCGTCGAGCTGGAGCCGGGCATCGAAGGCCTCATCCACGTCTCCGAGATGTCGTGGACCAAGAAGAACGTCCACCCCGGCAAGATCGTCTCCACCTCTCAGGAAGTGGAAGTGATGATCCTCGAGGTGGATCCGGTGAAGCGCCGCATCTCGCTGGGCCTGAAGCAGACCCTGTCGAACCCGTGGGAGTCCTTCGTCGAGAAGTACCCGATCGGTTCGGTGGTCGAAGGCGAGGTCAAGAACAAGACCGAGTTCGGTCTGTTCCTGGGTCTCGACGGCGACGTGGACGGCATGGTTCACCTGTCGGATCTCGACTGGAACCGTCCGGGCGAGCAGGTCATCGAGGAATTCCGCAAGGGCGAAGTCGTCAAGGCGGTGGTGCTCGATGTTGACGTCGAGAAGGAGCGCATCTCCCTCGGCATCAAGCAGCTTGCCGGCGATCCCTTCGCTGAGGCGGGCGACCTGAAGAAGGGCGCCATCGTCACCTGCGAAGTGACCGAGGTGAAGGAAGGCGGCATCGAGGTGAAGCTG
>NZ_DAISHT010000330.1:0-2679 GCF_036822375.1 Pseudoxanthobacter sp.
GATATCAAGAAGCTGACGAACTACTCGCGCGACTGGGTGATCGTGAAACTGCCGATCCGCGTGACCTACGACACGCCGGTGCCGAAGCTGAACCAGATCATCAAGAAAATCAGCAAGGACCTGCTTGCCGACGAGGATGTCGGCCATCTCTTCCTGCAGCCGCTGAAGTCGCAGGGCGTCTACGAGATGGAAGACTCGGCGATGGTGATGCGCGTCAAGTTCATGACCAAGCCGAACGAGCAGTTCGTGGTGCAGCGCATGGTCTATGCCCGCATCCGCGACGAGTTTCTGGCCGCGGGCATCAAGTTCGCCCACCGCAATGTCACGGTCTATGTGGCAAACCCGGACGGCTCGCCGGTTAAGGACAGCGGCAAGGCCGCGGCGGCGGCCGGCTCGGTGCTGGCGCCCATCCTGGCCGACGAGGAAGCCGCTGCGGCGGCCGAGGACGAAGAGGGCGCCGAGACGAAGAACGAATGAGGGCCGCCTCCGGCCCCGCCCTTCAGGAAGGGGGCGGGGCGCGCCTTCAGGACGGGAGACGGGGGACTGTCCGGCAGGCCGCCCGCCGAAAACAGCAAAGCCGCCGGCGGGGGCCGGCGGCTTTCATCCGGATTTGCGACGGGGTGCCGGTTCAGGCGGCCAGCAGGCTTTCGAACAGCGGACGGCCGTCGGTGCCGCCCTGCAGCGGCTCGATCAGGTTTTCCGGATGCGGCATCATGCCGAGCACCCGGCGGTTGGGGCTGAGAATGCCGGCGATGTCGTTGAGCGAGCCGTTGGGGTTGGTGCCTTCGGCATAGCGGAAGGCCACGCGGTCTTCGCCTTCCAGCGCCTTCAGCGTTTCCGGGTCGGTAAAGTAGTTGCCGTCGTGGTGCGCCACCGGGCAGCGGATGACCTGACCGCGCGTGTAGCGGTTGGTGAAGGCGGTGTCGGTGGCCAGCACCTCCAGCTTCACCTCGCGGCAGACGAAGCGCAGGCCGGCATTGCGCATCAGCGCGCCGGGCAGCAGGCCCGCCTCGGTGAGGATCTGGAAGCCGTTGCAGATGCCGATGACGAGGCCGCCGCGGGCGGCATGGGCGCGGATTGCCGCCATGATCGGCGCGCGCGCGGCAATGGCGCCGGAGCGCAGATAATCGCCGTAGGAGAAGCCGCCGGGCAGCACGACGAGGTCGACGGCCGGCAGTTCGCTATCGGCATGCCACACGGCAACCGGCATTTCACCGGAGACGGCAGCCAGCGCCTTCATCACGTCGCGCTCGCGGTTGGAGCCCGGAAAGACGACAACGGCGGATTTCATCGCGGCATTCCTTCGTGCAGGAAGGCGGATCCGGAACGGCGGATCGGACAGGACGGGCGGGGCAGACCGGACGGGCCGCAGGGGCGGCAGCCCGGCCGCGGGGCCCTTACGCGGCGAGGTCGATGGCGTAGCTCTCGATCACCGTGTTGGCGAGCAGGGCTTCGCACATTTCGGTGATCTTCGCCCGCGCGGCCGCGGCATCGGTCTCGCTGAGGTCGAGATCGATCACGCGGCCCTGACGGACGCTTTCCACGCCCGAGAACCCGAGCGCACCGAGCGCGCCCTGAATGGCCTTGCCCTGAGGATCGAGAACGCCGGACTTGAGGGTGACGGTGACGCGCGCTTTCATGACGGTTCCGCGGGCTTGAAGTCGGGGAGGGCAGAACGCCGGCCGCGGGTGGCGGCCGGCAGGAGCGGAGACAGAGCGGCCGGACCGCCGCTCACTTCACCAGCGTGGGGCCGCCGGTGGGGGTACGGTCGTTGTCGTTCAGGATGCCGAGACGACGCGCCACTTCCTGATAGGCCTCCACGAGGCCGCCCATGTCGCGGCGGAAGCGGTCCTTGTCCAGCTTGTCGTTGGTGGTGATGTCCCACAGCCGGCAGGAATCGGGCGAGATCTCGTCGGCGACCACGATGCGCATCATGTCGCCTTCCCACAGGCGGCCGCATTCCATCTTGAAGTCGACGAGGCGGATGCCGACGCCGAGGAACAGGCCGGCGAGGAAATCGTTGACGCGAATCGCCAGCGCCATGATGTCGTCGATTTCCTGCGGGGTCGCCCAGCCGAACGCCGTGATGTGCTCTTCCGAGACCATCGGATCGTTCAGCTTGTCGTTCTTGTAGTAGAATTCGATGATCGAGCGCGGAAGCTGGGTGCCTTCCTCGATGCCGAGGCGGGTCGACAGCGAACCGGCCGCCACGTTGCGCACCACCACTTCAAGCGGAATGATTTCCACTTCGCGGATCAGCTGCTCGCGCATGTTGAGCCGGCGAATGAAGTGGGTCGGAATACCCATATTGTTGAGATGCGTGAAGATGTACTCGGAAATCCTGTTATTCAGGACGCCCTTGCCATCGACGATCTCGTGCTTCTTGGCGTTGAAGGCGGTGGCATCATCCTTGAAGTGCTGGATGAGGGTGCCCGGCTCCGGACCTTCATAAAGGATCTTGGCCTTGCCTTCGTAAATGCGGCGGCGACGGTTCATAGGGATGTACCGTGAATGCTTGAGGAAATCCATGTCGAGCCGCATCTCTCCGTTGTGGCGGACTGTCCCTCGCCGGCGTTCCGGCCCCGGATTTCCGGGGCGCTGCCCGCGGGCAGGGGGACAGGGGGTTCGGCGAGCCACCGAGCTAATGCCGCCGCGGCAACGACGAATGCGCGGGAAACG
>NZ_DAISHT010000331.1:0-2640 GCF_036822375.1 Pseudoxanthobacter sp.
AAGGGCGTGCCGGAGGGCAAGGCCGAGGTGATCGTGTGCGCCGAGAACTTCCACGGCCGCACCATCGCCATCGTCGGTTTCTCCACCGATCCCGATGCCCGCGGCGGCTTCGGCCCGTTCGCGCCCGGCTTCCGCATCATCCCCTATGGCGATGCCGATGCGCTGGAAGCCGCCATCACCCCCAACACGGTCGGCTTCCTCGTGGAGCCGATTCAGGGCGAGGCCGGCGTCATCATTCCGCCGGCGGGCTATTTCACCCGCGTGCGCGAGATCTGCACCCGCCACAACGTGACCCTGATCCTCGACGAGATCCAGACCGGTCTCGGCCGCACCGGCCGGCTGCTGGCCGAAGAGCACGAGGGCATCGAGGCGGACGTGACGCTGGTGGGCAAGGCGCTGTCCGGCGGTTTCTATCCGGTCTCGGCCGTGCTCTCCAACTCCGAGGTGCTGGGCGTGCTGCAGCCGGGCCAGCACGGCTCCACCTTCGGCGGCAACCCGCTTGCCTGTGCGGTGGCCCGCGCGGCCATGAAGGTGCTGGTGGAAGAGAACATGATCGAGAATTCCGCCACCCAGGGCGCCTACCTGAAGCGCGGCCTGGAGAGCATCCGCTCGAACATGGTGAGGGAGGTGCGCGGCCGCGGCCTGATGGTGGCGGTGGAACTGCACCCCGATGCCGGCGGCGCCCGCCGTGTGTGCGAGGCGCTGCGCGAGCGCGGCGTGCTGGCCAAGGACACCCACGGCCACACCATCCGCATCTCCCCGCCCCTCGTCATCACCCGCGACGAGATCGACTGGGCGCTGGAGCAGGTCGACGCGGTGCTGACCTCGCTCGCCTGAACCGGCCCACACCCGCTGAAACGCTGAACGGGCGCCCCGGCTCTGAAAGGAACCGGGGCGCCCGTTCCGTTCGGGTCACCCCTCGCCCCGCTCCGTTCAGTCTGCCGGCCGTTCAGCCGGATGCGGGCATCGCGGCCGGGCGCACGGTGAAGCCCTGAATGGAGACCGGATAGCCGGGGGCGGCGCGCATCAGCCGCACCGAGCCCGGCTCCACGCCGGCCGGCAGGCGGAAGAACATCGGGTTCACGCCGCGGCGGATGGTCTGCAGAGCGGTGTGCTCGGCCCCGTCCTGCCGCCACACCAGCCCCACGGCGGCCGGTCCGGCGGCATCGGCGGCAATGCGCAGCACCCAGCCCTGCGGCGCGGCCGCGCCCTGCTGCCAGCTCAGCGTGAAGGGTGCGGCGCCCTCCAGCGTCAGGCTGCCGCCGCCGGCGGCGCCGGTTGCCGCCCCGCCCGCCTGCCAGTGCTGCTCGGCCCCCGCTTCCGCCAGATCGAAGGCATTGGCCGCACGCCAGAAGGCCAGATCGCCGAGCGGGCTGTCGAACATGCGCTCGGCCATGATGTACATCACCGCGTCCGGCCGGGTGCGCTCCACCGCGCCGGCGAGATTGACCGAGTTGAAATCGCGGTAGGTGACGTGATGGTCGATCTGCACCGTCTCCGCGAAGCTCGCCTGCAGGAAGGGCGAGAGCGCATCGCCCATGGAATCGCGCGTCACCAGAATGCGCTTGCGGGTCGGCGCGGCCGCCGTGCGGGTGGTGCGCGGCATGTCCAGCAGGCCGGTCTCGGCGCGGGCTGAAGCGGCGAAGGTGCGGCCGTCGGCAGCCGTCACTTCCATGTCGGGGAAGGGCTGCGTCAGCTCGTAGGTATCCCACGGGTTGGGCTGGCCGACGACGCCGAGCAGGCGGGAATATTCGTTGAGGTGATCGGGCTCCGGCACCACGGCGCGGAGATCGCCGACGCCGAAGGCCCGGAAGCCGGGCATACGCTCACCGAGAGTGGCGGCGATATGCTGCCAGGCCACCCATGCGCCATAGCCGGTCCAGTGGCTGTTGAGCGGGCCGTAGGTCGCCGCCGTCTTGCGGGCCTCCTGCAGCGCGGCGCGTACGTCGACCAGCGCCAGACCCAGATTGCGGTCGCGATTGAGGCGCAGCACCTCGTCGAAGCTCGACGGACGGCCGAGTTCCGTCGTCGCCCACGGCGGCAGCTTGTCGGCATAGACGGTGGCCGTCGAAGGCCCGACCACGAACACCAGTGCAATGCCGCGGCGGGCAAGCCAGGCCTGCTGGGCGGCCAGCGTTTCCACCCAGTCGCCGGCTGCCTGCGGCGACAGCACCTGCCGGTGGATGCTCTGGGAAAACGAGTTGTTGTAGAAATCGCCGAGGAAGATGAAGCCGTCGCGGCCCAGCACCCCCGCGGCCGGATTGGACGAAGTGTGCCACTTGTAGAGCGTGGTGCCATAGAGATCGGCCGCGCCATACCACAGCGGCGTGGTGGAGCGGATGATCTCCTTCTGCTCGCCGCCGGCGGCAAAGTTGAGGATGACGGTGCCGACGGCGGTGCGGAAGTGCGGCGACAGCGCAATGGCTGCGCCGGGCACCATGAGCGCGGCGACGAACCCGGCCACCACGGCACGGCGGCCGAGGCGGGAGAAAAAGCCGCCGCCGTCGCGGGCGGAAAGAGCGGTCACCGGCATCGGCTCGCGGGCACGCTTCGCCGGCTTTGCGGCCTTGTCAGCAGCCATGGTGCGCCTCCCTCAGAACCGGAAATAGAGGAACGGGCTGTAGGAACCGACGCCGGCCT
>NZ_DAISHT010000332.1:0-2620 GCF_036822375.1 Pseudoxanthobacter sp.
CGGCTATCGCATCAAGCTGCTGGGTGTCGCCACCCGCACCGGCGATGCCATCGAGCAGCGCGTGCATCCGACCATGGTGCCGAAATCATCGGCCATCGCGCGCGTCGACGGCGTGCTGAATGCGGTGGCGGTGGACGGCGATGCGGTGGGCGAGGTGGTGCTCGTCGGGCCGGGTGCCGGCGGCGAGGCCACGGCTTCGTCGGTCGTCGCCGATCTGCTCGATGTTGCAGCCGGCCGGCGCACCCCGGCCTTCGGCCGTCCCGCGGCGGCGCTGCAGCCCTATCGTCCGGCCGGCATCTCGCGCCATGCCGGCTGCTACTACATGCGCCTGCTGGTCGAGGACCGGCCGGGCGCGCTTGCCACCATTGCCCGCCTCATGGCCGACCATGGAATCTCGCTGGAATCCATCGTGCAGCGCCGGCGCGCTCCGATGGCCGATGCCGGCGGGGCCAAGGAGCCGGTGGCGGTGCAGCCTATCGTGCTCATCACCCACGAAACGACCGAGGAAGCCGTGCGGGCCGCCATCAAGGCGCTTGCCGCGGAAGAGGTCGTGGTCGGGGCGCCGCGCATGATCCGTATTGAGAAATTGGCCTGAGGCCGCCTGACCGGCCAGGGGCTGCACACAAAAAGGGGCTTACAATGTCCGTGATCGACAAGCCGCGCAGCAAGGTTCTTGAGCGCATCCTGACCCTTGAAGTGGTGCGCGTGACCGAGCGCGCCGCGGTGGCCGCCGCCCGTCTGCGCGGCCGCGGCGACGAGAAGGCGGCCGATCAGGCCGCCGTGGACGCGATGCGCCGCGAACTCAACGTGCTGCCGATCGACGGCGTGGTCGTGATCGGCGAGGGCGAGCGTGACGAAGCGCCGATGCTCTACATCGGCGAGCAGGTCGGCACGGGTGGTAACATCAAGGTCGACATCGCCCTCGATCCGCTGGAAGGCACCACGCTGTGCGCCAAGAACCAGCCGAATTCGCTGGCGGTTCTGGCCATTGCCGAACGCGGCGGCCTGCTCAACGCGCCCGACGTGTACATGGACAAGATCGCCGTCGGCCCGGGCTATCCGAAGGGCATCGTCGATCTCGACGCCTCGCCGGCCGATAACATCGCCGCCCTCGCCCAGGCCAAGAAGGTGCGCCCGGATGAGATCACCGCGCTGGTGATGGATCGTCCGCGCCATGCCGACCTGATCGAGGCCATCCGCTCCACGGGTGCGGCGGTGCAGCTCATCACCGATGGTGACGTGGCCGGCATCATCCACACCACCGAGCCGGAAGTGACCGGCGTCGACATCTATCTCGGCATCGGCGGCGCGCCGGAAGGCGTTCTGGCAGCGGCCGCGCTGCGTTGCATCGGCGGTCAGATGCAGGGCCGTCTCATCCTCGACAGCGAGGAGAAGATTGCGCGTGCCCGTCGCATGGGCATCGAGGAGCCGAAGAAGAAGTATGACCTGTTCGAGCTGGCCTCGGGCGACGTTTACTTCGCGGCCACCGGCGTGACCAACGGTTCGCTGCTGTCGGGCGTGCGCTTCGGCTACAAGGGCATCTACACCGAGACCCTCGTGATGCGCTCCGCCACCCGCACCGAACGCTGGATCAAGTCGCGTCATCCCTTCGTCGAGAAGTTCGCCGCCGAGGCGAAGTGATCGGCGCAATGTGAGGCCGGCCCGCCGGGCTGGCCATCGCGCGATGCGCTTTCAGGACGCGCAGCCCCACCGGGCTGCGCGTCTTCTTTTTTGCGCGGCAGCGATCGTTAAGAGTCTAAATTTCTGCACTTGCGTTTGGCTTGCAAAAGCATAATTCTAAAATCGTGTCATGTGCCGGTCCGTCGCCGGCCGTGGCCACAGGGGAGGGACGGCCGGACACGGCGCGCTAAGCCGCCGGAATGGCCAGTGACAGACGTAGCCGGAATGGTGGGACTGCGGCGGACCGGGCTGGCCGGCCGTGGCGTTTCCTGTTCCGGTTTTGTGTGAGGATGGTCCGCGGCATGATCGTGTGTTCCTGTAACCGGCTCTCCGACCGCACGCTGGCGCGCGCCGCGGGCGAAATCCTGGCGGAGCCGGATCGCGGTATCATCACGCCCGGGGCAGTGTTCAAGACACTGCGCTGCAGGCCGGATTGCGGTGGTTGCTTTCCTCTCGTGGTCGAAGTGATTCACAAGGCTGCCGTTGACGCGGACATTCCCGACGTGCGGCTTGAGCGCACAGCGCGGTCCGGGCGGGTGTTGCTGTCCGCGCGTCTGGCGGCCGCGCTGGCGGCCTGCCGCGATCCGGCGCCGGCCGGCGAAATGGCCGCCTGCGGCTGCGATGGCGTCGTGGTGGCGCTGGGAGACCGCCTGGCCGGTGTGCCGGCGGACGGTGTCGCGGCTGCGGAGCCGGCCCTGCGCCGCACCGCCTGAGGTGTGCCTGTCCGCACCCTGTCCTTACGGAAATTCCCCTATTGCTTCTCCTGAACTGGAATGATTAAACCGTTTCAGCGTGCCAGCAGGCACTGGCCGGGCCTGCCGGCTGCGAAAAAAGAAAACGGAGTTCATCATGAAGGGCGATCCGGAAGTTCTGGAGATACTGAACAAGTCGCTGAAGCATGAGCTTGCGGCGATCAATCAGTACTGGCTTCACTATCGCC
>NZ_DAISHT010000333.1:0-2596 GCF_036822375.1 Pseudoxanthobacter sp.
GCCGGGGCTGCAGCCTCGGGGGCGGCCTTGTCCGTCGACGGGGCGGCCTGTCCTCCGGTGTCCGCGTGGGCGGGCCTGGCAGCCGGCGCCACGACCTCCGGGTGCGCGGCAGAGCCCGTCTTCTGCTGGGCCGGCGTATCGGCCGCATTTGCAGCAAGGGGCAGAGCCAGAAGGGCGGCTGCAACAGCACAGCGACGCGCGAACGGCAGCATAATCATGGGTGAGGAAACCTGTGGCGAAAGGCCTGTTACGGGGGCGCGGGGCCTGTTGCGGACGCGCCGCCGGCACCGGGCCGCATAACAGCAGACAGCGAAATCGGGGCCGGAGGATGGCGCAACAATGCGGCCCTGTCCACGGCGCTTTCAGCCGGGCGGCCGATAAAACAGCGCGCCGCGGCCGTCAGGCAGGCCCGGCGGGCGCCGGGCCCGCCGGGCAGGCGACTCAGAGGTCGCTGAGCAGGCGCTTCATCTCGCCGCGGAAATCGCCGCCCAGATCGTCGCGGTCCAGAGCATAGGCGACGTTGGCAGCCAGGAAGCCGATCTTGGAACCGCAGTCGTAGGTGCTGCCCTCGAAGCGCAGGGCGCGGAACGGCTCCAGATTCATCAGCGGCCGCATGGAATCGGTCAGCTGGATTTCGCCGCCGGCGCCGGCCGAACCCCGCGACAGCAGATCGAAGATCTTCGGCTGCAGGATGTAGCGGCCGGTGATGATGAGGTTGGAGGGCGCCTCTTCCCGCTTCGGCTTTTCCACCATGCCGGTCACGGTCCACAGCGGATCGCTGCCGTCGCCGATTTCGACCACGCCATACTGGTCGATCCGCTCGGGCGGCACTTCCTCCACAGCGATGACGTTGCCGCCGTGTTCGCTGTAGACGTCCATCATCTGCGACAGGCAGCCGGTCTTGCCCTTGATGAGCACGTCAGGCAGCAGCAGCGCGAACGGCTCGTTGCCGATGATGTCGCGCGCGCACCACACCGCATGGCCGAGACCGAGCGGCTCCTGCTGACGGGTGAAGCTGGTTTCGCCGGGGCGCGGACGCGCGGCGACCACGGTGCGCAGGATGTCGGTCTTGTTGCGGCGGGCGAGGGTTTCTTCCAGTTCGTAGGCGATGTCGAAGTGGTCTTCGATGACGCCCTTGTTGCGCCCGGTGACGAACACGACGTGCTCGATGCCGGCGGCGCGGGCCTCGTCGAACACGTACTGGATCACCGGGCGGTCGACGACCGTCAGCATTTCCTTCGGCATCGACTTGGTGGCCGGAAGGAAGCGGGTGCCGAGACCGGCGACGGGAATGATGGCTTTGCGGATCGGCCGCTGGCTCATTGTAACCCTCCTGGACGCGGCGGCGGGCCAGCCGCCGGTCAAGAAATGACGTTTCCGGCAGCGGAAGGCCGGTTACCCGGCCGCTGCCCGTGCGAAGCCGACAGGGAGGAGACGTGCCTCCCCGGAAAACCGGCGGCGATCCGCACGGGACCGGCACGACAGCCGTGCCGCCATCCGCCCGCCCGGACCGGCGTCCTCATATCTGCAGGCAGCGCAGAACCCCGACAGAGGCCCCCCGATGCGCACCGTTCCCCTCGATTTCCCCTCGGAAGCCGGTGCGCGCGTGCCTGAAAGCCCGTCTACTCCAGCCCCGCGGGGGCTTCAAGCACGCCACCGGCGAAGCGCAGGGTGCAAGGCACAATCGGGGCGGGGCGAATCGCCACGCTGCTGCCCGCCCGGCTCCTGCGCCGGTTCCTGCGGGGGCATCTGCGCCGCCGCCCGCGTCGTTTCCGCCGCGGTCCGGGCGGGGCGGTTCGCGGCCCGCAGGTGCCGTCCTGACACGGCCGGCGGATGGCCGCGACGGCAGGCCGCGCCCCCGCGGGGCCGTTCCGGCCCGCTGGCAGCGTTGCCGGCGGCCTGCGGGACTTGGCGCGGAGGCCGCCTTTCGGCTAAGGGAAGTCGATCTGTCCGGCTGCCGGCAGAGGCCGCCGGCCGGGCCGCCTTCACAAGTCCATCCGACGCCGAAGGGCGTCCACGAGGAGATCTCCCATGACCGCCATCGTCGATATCATCGGCCGGCAGATCCTGGACAGCCGCGGCAACCCCACCGTCGAGGTGGATGTGGTGCTTGAAGACGGCTCGTTCGGCCGGGCTGCGGTGCCCTCGGGTGCCTCGACCGGCGCCCACGAGGCGGTGGAGCTGCGCGATGGCGGGGCCGCCTGGCTCGGCAAGGGCGTCTCCAAGGCGGTGGAAGCCGTCAACGGCGATATTTTCGATGCCATCGGCGGCCGTGAGGCCGAGGACCAGATCGCCATCGATCAGGCCATGATCGAGCTGGACGGCACGCCCAACAAGAGCCGCCTCGGCGCCAATGCGATTCTCGGCGTGTCGCTGGCGGTGGCCAAGGCCGCTGCCGAGGCCGCCGGCCTGCCGCTCTACCGCTATGTCGGCGGCGCCGCCGCCCATGTGCTGCCGGTGCCGATGATGAACATCATCAACGGCGGCGTGCATGCCGATAACCCGATCGACTTCCAGGAGTTCATGATCATGCCGGCCGGCGCGCCGACCTTCTCGGAAGGTCTGCGGGCGGGCACGGAGATCTTCCACACCCTGA
>NZ_DAISHT010000334.1:0-2589 GCF_036822375.1 Pseudoxanthobacter sp.
TCGGCCAGATGGGTGATCTGGTGCGCGTGCGCGATGGTTTCGCCCGCAACTTCCTGCTGCCGCAGGGCAAGGCGCTGCGCGCCACCGAAGCCAACCGCAAGCGCTTCGAGCGCGACCGCGAGTATCTCGAGGCGCGCAACCTTGAGCGCCGCAGCGAGGCCGAGGCCGTTGCCGAAAAGCTCAACGGCCAGTCGTTCATCGTCATCCGTCAGGCTGGCGAGACCGGTCAGCTCTACGGTTCGGTTTCGACCCGCGACATCGCCGATCTGGTGGATGCCGGCGGCTTTGCGATCACCCGCACGCAGGTGATCCTCAACCACCCGATCAAGACGATCGGCGTGCAGTCGGTCGACATCGCGCTGCACCCGGAAGTGCACGCCACGGTCAGCGTCAACGTCGCCCGTTCGGCCGACGAAGCCGCCCGTCAGGCGCGCGGCGAAGACCTGACCACCATCGAGGACGAATACGAGTTCGAGGTGGAGGAAGAGGAAACCGAAGGCGAGGAAGTCGCCGAGGAAGAAGCGCAGGCCTGAGGCCCGCCCCTTTCGCGGCACCGGCCGGCAGGCCGGTGCCGTTCACAATTGCGACAAGGGCGTGGCTTTTTTGTGCCGCGCCCTTTCTTTTTGCCTGCTTGCCTCTTGAGCATCGTCGCGAAACGGATACCATCGTCATTCCCCGATAACCCCGACGCCCTGTTTTTTCCGGCGGGCGCCTCGGAGAGTGCCGATGAACCGACTTCTGCAAGGCTATCTCACACGCTTCATGCGTGTCGGCAATCTTGAGTTCGTTGATCCGGCGGGGCAGACGTTCCGCTTCGGCGACGGCAGCGGTCCGCTTGTGCGGGTGCGCATCAAAGACCGCCGCACGGAATGGGCGCTGGCCCTGAACGCCGAGTTCGAGCTCGGCGAGGCGTTCATGGATGGCCGCGTGGATTTCGAGGCCGGCCGGATCTACGACTTCCTCGATCTGGTGCTGAGCAACGTGCCGAGCACGATGCCGACGACGTGGGCCAGAATGGTCTACCGCTGGCGCGTGCTGACGCGCCGCTGGCGCCAGCACAACCACAGCCGCGCCTCGCGCCGGAACGTCGCCCACCATTACGATCTGGATGCCCGGCTCTACCGGCTGTTCCTCGATTCCGACCGGCAATATTCGTGCGCCTATTTCGAAACGCCCGATGCCGATCTGGAAGCCGCC
Source organism: Pseudoxanthobacter sp. (assembly GCF_036822375.1). Lineage (NCBI taxonomy): Bacteria > Pseudomonadati > Pseudomonadota > Alphaproteobacteria > Hyphomicrobiales > Segnochrobactraceae > Pseudoxanthobacter > Pseudoxanthobacter sp. The sequence continues at coordinate 1,198 of NZ_DAISHT010000334.1, forward strand.
CAGCTTGCCAAGAAGCGCCATCTGGCCGCCAAGCTGCTGCTGGAACCCGGGCAGAAGCTGCTCGACATCGGCTGCGGCTGGGGCGGGCTCGGCCTCTATCTCGCGTCCATCGGCGGCGCCGACGTGACCGGCGTTACGCTTTCCGAGGAGCAGCACGGCATCGCCAACGAGCGCGCTGCGGCGCGCGGCATCGCCGATCAGGCCCGGTTCCTGCTGTCCGATTACCGCGCCCTCGACACGCAGTTCGACCGCATCGTCTCGGTCGGCATGTTCGAGCATGTCGGCGTCGGCCACTTCGACGAGTTCTTTGCCAAGGTCGGCCAGTTGCTGAAACCGGACGGCGTGATGGTGCTGCACTCCATCGGCCGGTTCGACGGGCCGGGCGATACCAACGCCTGGATCCAGAAATACATCTTCCCCGGTGGCTACATTCCGGCGCTGTCGGAGGTGCTGCCGGCCATCGAGCGCGCCGGCCTGAAGGTGACGGACATCGAGATCCTGCGCCTGCATTATGCCGAAACGCTGAAGGCATGGCGCGAGCGCTTCCTGGAGCACCGCGAGGAAGCCCGGGAACTCTATGACGAGCGGTTCTGCCGCATGTGGGAGTTTTATCTGGCCGGGTCCGAGACGGCGTTCCGCCATCAGGACATGATGAACTTCCAGATCCAGATCACCCGCAACCAGAATGCGGTGCCGCTGACCCGCGACTACATCACCCGGACCGAGGCGGACCTGCGCGTGCGCGAGCGCGATTATCTGCGCCCGCCGCTGCGCCTCGCCGGCGAATAGAATCCGGATCGCGGGCGGCGCCGTCACGGCGGCCGCGCGGCGGCCATCAGAGTCTTGCGGGGCGGGGATCGCGGATCCCTGCCCCGTTTGCGTTCGGGGCCTGCGCGGGCTGCCAGCCGCAATATGGGAAAATTATCCTTTCCTCAAAATGCAATCAATGGCATCATTGTTACATATAAACAACTACTGGTGATGTCATGTACAGTGAAGCCACACTCTTCAGCGCCATCGATGCCCCGCTCTTTCCCGGCGTGCTGAAGCCGGCCCAGCAGGAAGGCATCCGTACCATCATCGATTGCTGGCAGAAGGAAGCCGGTGCCGCGCCGGCTGCGGCCCTCGCCTATGTACTCGCCACCGCCTATCACGAGACGGCGACCACCATGCAGCCGATTGCCGAATATGGCGGCGATGCCTACAAGACCCGGCTTTATGACGTGAACGGCGACAACCCGCAGCGGGCGCGCAGGAACGGCAACGACAAGCCGGGCGACGGCATCCGCTATGCCGGCCGCGGCTATGTGCAGCTGACGTGGAAGACCAATTACCGCCATGCCGGCGAGCGGCTCGGCATCGACCTTGTCGCGCAGCCCGATCTGGCGCTCC
>NZ_DAISHT010000335.1:0-2575 GCF_036822375.1 Pseudoxanthobacter sp.
TGCGCCGGGCCGGCGCCTTGAAAGCCATGCGGCGGCGGCCGGTCCCGGGCCGCAGCTGCTGGGGCGCGTGCGCCGCACCGAAATCGCGCTCGTTGCCGGCGAACCCGACTTCGCCGTGACGCACCGCGCCGCCATCGAGGCCCACTGGCAGCGGCGGCTTGCGGCGAACCCGGCGCTGTTCAACGGGCCGGTGCTGGTGTTCGAGGCGGTGGAAATCGCCGGCGACTGTCTGCGTGCGCAGGCCCGGCGCACCGGCTTTGCCACGCTTCTCGCCATGCTCGACTGGCACGATGTCGACAGCGGTCTGTTCAACCTGTTCGGGGCGGCGGCGGTGCTGTCGTCCGACGGGGCGCTGCTGCTCGGCCGCATGGGCCACTGGACGGCGCAGCCCGGCGCCGTGAAATGCGTCGGCGGCACGCCCGACGACAGCGACATCACCGCCGCCGGGCAGGTGGATATCGCCGGCTCCGTTGCCCGCGAGTGTGCGGAGGAAACCGGTCTCGTGCCGCCGCCGGGGGCGCCGTCGTTCGTGGTGTCCCGCGACGGACCGCTGCTGGCGCTGGTCGCGGAGCTGCCTTTCGCAGAGGCGGCGGCCGCGCTGGTGGCGGCGGCGGAAGCCCACATCGCCGCCGACCCCGACCCGGAGATCGACGCCATCGTGGTGCTGCGCCATGTCGGCGATGCAGACGGCCTTGCCGTTCCCCCCTATAACCGGGTTGTGCTGCCGCTGCTGCTGCCCGCCTGAGCGGGCCGCCCCGTTCCCTGCCGGAGAATGCCGATGTCCCGCCGTTTTGCCGTCCTCGATGTGTTCACCAGCCGTCCGCTGTCCGGCAACGGGCTGGCGGTCGTGCGGGACTGCGACGGGCTCGACACTGCGGCGATGCAGGCCATCGCCCGCGCCTTCTGCCTGTCGGAAACCGTGTTCCTGTGTCCGCCGGAAGGCCCGGCCCACAGCGCCCGCGCGCGCATCTTCACGCCGGCGCGGGAGTTGCCGTTCGCCGGCCATCCGACGGTGGGGGCCGCGGTGCTGGTGGCGCTGGACCGCTTCGGCGCCGGGGGTGCCGGGCAGGAGGCGGTGGTGGTGCTGGAAGAAACGGTCGGCGCCGTGCGCTGCGGCGTGCGCCTCGGCGGCCCGCGCACCGGCTATGCCGCCTTCGATCTGCCGCGCGGCGTGGAGGCGGTGCCCTTTGCCGCCGACCGCGCGCAGATCGCCGCCGCCCTCGGGCTGGGCCTCCATGAGATCGGCTTTGAAAACCATGTGCCGTGCGCCTTCACGGCCGGCGTGCCCTATGTGTTCGTGCCGGTGGCCGGCCTTGCCGCGGCCGGCCGCGCGGCACCGGTGGCGCAGCACTGGCCGGCCGCCTTTGCAGAGGCGGCGGGCTCGGTGTTTGTCTATTGCCGCGAGAGCGTCGGGGCCGGTGTGCAGTTCCATGCGCGCATGTTCGCCCCGGAACTGGGCATCGTCGAAGACCCGGCGACGGGGTCCGCCGTGTCGGCCTTCGCGGCCGTCGTGCATCGCTTCGACCGGCCGGTGGAAGGGGTGACGCAGGTTATGGTGGAGCAGGGGCTGGAGATGCTGCGGCCCTCGCGCATCCGCCTTGAAATCGAGGTGGCGGGCGGGCGCCTTGCCCGCGTGCGCATCGGCGGCGATGCCGTCGTGGTGCAGGAAGGCGAGCTGTTCGTCTGAAGACCATGGCGGAGACGGATAACAGACTGCCGGTGGAAGACGCGCTGCCGGCGCTGATGCAGGCCCTCGGCGGGGCCGGAGCGGCCGTGCTGGTCGCCCCGCCCGGCGCCGGCAAGACCACGCGCGTGCCGCTGGCCCTGATGGCCGCCCCCTGGCGCGGCGACGGCCGGCTGATCGTGCTGGAGCCGCGCCGCCTTGCCGCCCGCGCCGCCGCCGCCCGCATGGCGGAGAGCCTTGGCGAGCCGGTTGGCCGCACCGTGGGCTTCCGCGTGCGCGGGGAGGCGCGCGTTTCGGCCGCCACGCGCATCGAGATCGTCACCGAGGGCGTGTTCACGCGCCTGATCGTGGACGATCCGGCCCTTGAGGGGGTGGCCGGGGTGCTGTTCGACGAGGCGCACGAGCGCAGTCTCGACGGCGACCTCGGCCTTGCCCTTGCCCTTGAGGCGCGCGAGGCGCTGCGGCCGGATCTGCGCCTCGTGGTGATGTCGGCGACCATCGACGCGGCCCGCTTTTCCACCCTCATCGGCGATGCCCCGGTGGTGGAAAGCGCCGGCCGCATGTTTCCCGTGGAGACACGCCATCGCCCCCGCCCGCCCGGCGGGCGCATCGAGGAGGCGATGGCCGCGGCGGTGAGCGATGCGCTGGCCGGCGAGGCGGGCTCGGTGCTGGCCTTTCTGCCCGGGCAGGCGGAAATCCTGCGCACGGCCGAACGCCTGCAGGGCCGCCTGCCGGCCGACACCGATCTGGCCCCGCTCTATGGCGCGCTCGACGGGCGCGCGCAGGAAGCCGCCATCCGCCCCGCGCCCGCCGGGCGGCGCAAGGTGGTGCTGGCCACCGCCATTGCCGAGACCTCGCTGACCATCGAGGGCGTGCGCATCGTCATCGACA
>NZ_DAISHT010000336.1:0-2545 GCF_036822375.1 Pseudoxanthobacter sp.
CTCGTCTTCAGGTGCAGACATTTTCAGGTGCAGGCGCCTTCAGGATAAAGGCGCCGTCAGGACAGCGGCGCCTTCAGGCGCTTCCGGCCGGCAGGGCCGGCCGCGGGAAAGTGCGGCGGCCGGGCGCTCTGCGTGCCGCCCCGGCGGTCGGCGAAAGGCACTCTGACAACACCAAAGGGCGGCACCATGGCCGCCCTCCGGTCAATCTGCCGGTTCCGGACGGAACGGGCGTTATTTCGGCTTCGCGGAGCCCGATTTGCCGGGGGTGCCTTTGCCACTCGCGGTTCCGGCCGGCTGATCCCCCTTTGCCTTGCGCTGGAAGGTGCCCAGCACGTTGCCCCACAGTTCCACCTTCACGCCCTGACGGTGCATGATGAACGACTGCTGCGCCACCGACAGCGTGTTGTTCCACGCCCAGTAGATCACCAGACCCGCCGGGAAGCCGCCCAGCATGAAGGTGAAGATCACCGGCATCCAGTTGAACACCATCGCCTGCGCCGGATCGGGCGGGGTCGGGTTCAGCTTCATCTGCAGGAACATCGTGATGCCCATGATGATGGGCCACACGCCGATCATCAGGAAGTGCGGCGGCGTCCAGGGAATGAGACCGAACAGGTTGAAGATGGTGGTCGGGTCCGGGGCCGCCAGATCGTGGATCCAGCCGAAGAACGGCGCATGCCGCATCTCGATGGTGATGAACAGCACTTTATAGAGCGAGAAGAACACCGGAATCTGGATGGCGATCGGCAGACAGCCCGCCAGCGGATTGATCTTCTCCTTCTTGTAAAGCTCCATCATCGCCTGCTGCTGCTTAACGCGGTCGTCTTTGTAACGCTCGCGCATTGCCGTCAGTTCAGGCTGGATGAGCTTCATCTTGCTCATCGAGACGTAGGACTTGTTGGCCAGCGGGAAGAAGATCAGCTTCACGGACACCGTCACCAGCAGGATGGCGACGCCGAAATTGCCGACGAGCTTGTAGAAGAAGTCGATGACGAAGAACATCGGCTTCGTCAGGAAGTAGAACCAGCCCCAGTCGATCAGCAGGTCGAAGCGGTTGAGCTTCAGGGTGTCCTGGTAGTTGTCGATGACCGACACCACCTTGGCGCCGGCGAACAGGCGCGTCTCCACGTCGGCGCTGGCGCCCGGGGCGAGGCTGATGGCATCGCCCAGCACGTCGGCCTGGAAGCTCTGGTGGCCGTCCTTGTTGAAATAGTTGAAGCTCGGCTGGAAGGGCTTGCCGTCCTGCGGGATGAGGGTCGCGGCCCAGTACTTGTCGGTGATGCCGAGCCAGCCGCTCTTGAAGGTGCCGGGGCGGATGGCGCCGTCTTCCTCAAGGGTCTTGTACTTGACTTCCTTCAGGCCTTCGTCGCCGAACACGCCGAGCAGGCCTTCATGCAGGATGTAGTAGCCGGAGGTCGGCGGCAGGCCGTGGCGGGAGATCAGGCTGTAGCCGTAGAGCACGGCCGGATCCTTGCCGGAATTGGTGACCGACTGCACCACCTTGAACATGTAGTGGTCGTCGACGGTGAAGGTGCGGCGGAAGGTGAGGCCGGCACCGTTGTCCCACGTCAGCACCAGCGGCGTCGCCGGGGTCAGCTTCGCGCCTTCTCCGCCTTCCGCGGTCCACAGCGTGTCCGGGCCCGGCAGGGCGAGCCTGGCGCCGGCATCGCCGACGAAGCCGAACTCGGCATAATAGGCATCCGGCGCCCCGGAGGGCGAAAACAGCGTGATGAGCGGGCTCGTCGGGCTCACCGTCTCGCGGTAGCCCTTGAGGCGGATGTCGTCGAGGCGCGCGCCCTTCAGGTTGACCGAGCCGATGATGGCGGGCGTGTCGATGACGGCGCGCGGGCTTGACGCCAGCACCGCCTCGCGGCTGCCGGTGGCGGCGCCGCCTTCGCTCGGCACGCCGCTTGCGCCCCTGGCCCCGGGGGTCGGGGCGGTGGAAGCCTCCTTCGGCTTCTGGCTCGCCTCGATCTGGGCCGCCTTCCGCGCCGCTTCTTCCTTGGGGCCGGCGTAGAAGAACTGCCAGCCGACGATCACGAGGAATGACAGGGCAATGGCGATGAGGACGTTCTTGTTTTCGGTCATCGGCTGGTCCCGGACGGGGGCTGAGAGGCTTGGGCCGCAGCGGGGGCGGCATGGCCGGCAGGCGGGGCGGATTCCGGCGGCCCGGAATGCGGTCGCCCGGCGCCGGACGGTCTCGGGGTCGACGGTCTTGGTGTCGACGGTCTCGGGGTCAGTGACCGGTCGAGGCGGGCGAGGCCGCCTGCAAGCTCTGCCACCAGATCGCTGAAAGCAAGTGAAAGTGCCGGCCGGCGCGCGATGAGCACATAGTCGCACCCCGGCCGCGCCGCCTGCGCGCACGCAAGCGCCGCCGCGCGCAGCCGCCGCTTGATGCGGTTGCGCTCGACGGCGTTGCCGGTCTTCTTGGTAACGGTGAAGCCGAAGCGCACCGCTGCATCTTCGCAGCGGGCGGTCGCGGCATTCCGCCGGAGGCCCTGAATCACAAAAGCGCGCCGCTCGGTGCGGGCGCCTTTGGCCGCCG
>NZ_DAISHT010000337.1:0-2538 GCF_036822375.1 Pseudoxanthobacter sp.
CTTGCCCTGCCCCTTGCCCGGGTGGTGGTTCCTGCCGGGTAACCATGGGCAGCGCTTCTGCCTTCTTTACGCCGGCGGCGATATCGCCATTTTAAGCGCAGTCTCGAACTGAGACCAGCATCCGATTTGAATGTATGATGCGAACCGGAACCAGAAAGAGAAAGTCGCCCCGATGACCGACAACGCTACCCTTCTCGTGACCGGCGCCGGCGGCAAGCTCGGCCGCCTCGTGGTGGAACGCCTGCTGGCGCAGGGCCGCAAGGTGATCGCTGCCAGCCGCGACACCGCCAGGCTGGCCGACCTCGCTGCCCGGGGTGCCGAACTGCGCCGCGCCGATTTCGACGATCCGGCCTCGCTCGCCGCGGCCTTCGCCGGCGTGGACCGCGTGCTGCTGGTTTCCACCGACGAACTGGCCAGGCCCGGCCGCCGTCTGGCCCAGCACACTGCCGCGGTGAAGGCCGCTGCGGAGGCCGGCGTCAAGCACGTCGTCTACACCTCCATGCCCAACCCGGAGCCGGGCTCGCCGATTCCGTTCGCGCCGGACCACTACGGCACCGAACAGGCGCTGGCGGCAAGCCCGCTCGGCTGGACCGTTCTGCGCAACAGCTGGTACGCGGAAAACCTGCTGCTCGGCACGCTGCAGCACGCCGCCGCGACCGGCCAGTGGTATTCCGCCGCCGGCGACGGCAAGGTGAACTATGTCACGCGCGCCGACTGCGCGGCTGCGGCGGCCGGCGCGCTGGCGAACCCGCCGGCCGGCAACACCATTCTCACCGTGACCGGGCCGGAAGCGCTGACGACGGCCGAAATCGTGGCTAAGGTTGCGGCGGTGGCCGGCAAGCCGGTTGCGGTCGTGCCGGTCGAAGAGGCCGCGATTGCCGCCGGCCTGAAGGCCGCGGGCCTGCCCGATCCCTATCCGGCGGTGCTGGCGACGTTCGACACCAACACCCGCATCGGCAAGGCCGATGTGCTGACCGATGCGGTGGAGCAGCTCTCCGGCGTCCGGCCGCAGAGCCTCGACGCCTTCCTCGTGGCCAACCGGGCGGCCTTCGCCGGCTGAGGCCGTCCTGCTGCCGGCAGGCCTCTGCAACGAACGGGGCCGGGTCTTCGGCAGACCCGGCCCCGTTTTTTCATGACGGCGGCAATGGCGGCGCTCAGGCCCTTCAGGCCGGCGCATCCAGCATGGCATCGAGCGGGGAGACCGGCGCGGCCTGCGCAAGGCAGTGGCGGGCCTTCTCGCAATCGCGGGCGATCTGGTCGATGAGCCCGTCAATGGAGGCGAACCGCCATTCCGGCCGCAGATATTCGACCAGCGTCACGGTCAGGTCGCGGCCGTAGAGATCGCCGGAGAAATCGAACAGGAAGACCTCCAGCAGCGGCGCGCCGTTGTCGAAGGTCGGGCGGCGGCCGAAGCTCGCCACGCCATCCACCCGCCGGCCGCCCGTCTCGACCCGCACGGCATAGATGCCGTGGGCCAGCGCGCAATCGTCGGGCAGGCGCATGTTGGCGGTGGGGAAGCCCAGTTCGCGGCCGCGCTTGTCGCCGTGGCGCACGCTGGCCGTCACCCGCCAGCGCCAGCCGAGCAGGGCGTTCGCGGTGGCCACGTCGCCGGCCGCCAGCGCATCGCGCACCCGCGAGGAGGAGATGGCGCCGCCGGTGTCGTCGGCCAGCGGGGCGGTGATATCCACCGTAAAGCCCGCCGCCGGGCCGGCCTCTGCCAGAAAGGCGGGGGTGCCGGCGCGGGCCTTGCCGAAGTGGAAATCCCAGCCGATCAGCACATGGCGGGCGCCCAGCCGGTCACCGAGCACGGTATCGACGAAAGCCTGTGCCGAAAGCCCGGCAAACGCATGGTCGAAGCGGGCGGTGATGAGCCCGTCGAGCCCCACCGCCTTCAGCAGGCGGGCTTTCAGCGGCGGCGGGGTGAGGCGGAAAATCGGCTGGTCGGGGCGGAACAGGCTGCGCGGATGCGGCTCGAAGGTGAGGGCCACGGCCGGCACGCCGGCGGCGGCCGCCATCTGCCGGGCCCGCTCCAGCACCGCCTGATGGCCGCGGTGCACGCCGTCGAAATTGCCGATGGCCACCACCGCCCCGCGCAGCGCATCGGGCACGGTTTCCAGCGGAACGGAAAATGCGGGGGCGGGAGCAAGGTGCGTCACGACAGAAGGGCCGATCCGGTCATGAAGCGGGGCGGGGTGCAGCGACGCCGTCCGCGCTTCTCCTACCAACGAAGGGACGTGATGCCGGCGACGGCGGCAAGGCCGTCGCGGGTGAGGCGGGCGCTGACCCGGGCGGGATCGGGCGCATCGGGGGGGCCGAAATCGCGGGCGTGGATGCCGCCGGTCACGAACAGCACGTCGATGCCCTCATTGCAGCCGCCGCGCACGTCGGTGATGAGGCCGTCGCCGATGGCCAGCGTTTCCGCCTTCGCCGGCGCGGTGCCCGTGAGGGCGGCAATGCGGCGGCGGGCCTCGGCATAGATCGGGGGATAGGGCTTGCCGGCCTGCACCACCTCGCCGCCGAACGTCTGGTAGAGGCGGG
>NZ_DAISHT010000338.1:0-2533 GCF_036822375.1 Pseudoxanthobacter sp.
GCTTGTTGCCGCGCACCACGTTGCCGCCCTGCGTCAGCACCACGTCGCCGGTCATGACCATGGTCTGGTCCTTGGCGCTGTAGGTGGCGGCACTGCCGGTGGCGGTCTGGTCCTTCTCGCTCAGCAGCACGCGGCCGGTCGCCTCCAGCCGCTCGATCTGCTGCTGTTGCTGGCCTTCGGCGGCCGCCGTGGCGGAAGGCTTCTTCGCCTTGTCCGCCCCGGCCCCGCCGGAAGCCGGCGGCTGGCTGTAATACACCACCAGCTTCTGCGCCTGCAGCACGCTGTCGCCCTGCTTGGCCACGACGTTGCCGGTGAAAATCGCGATGCCCTTCTTGTCCTGCACTTCCAGCTCGTTGGATTCGATCTGGATCGGCCCCTTGCCGCCGCCGAAATTGCCGAACGGGCTGACGGGGGTGCCGCCGCCGGTGGCCGCCGGGGCGGGGGCTGCGGCCTGCTGGGCATGCACGGCGGCGGGCGCGAGGCCGAGAACCGCCAGCAGCAGGCCGGCCGCCATCCGGCGGCTGCCGGCGCCGCGGGGCCGGCGCGCGGCGGGCGCGGTGTCGCTCGTCAGGTCGGTCATGGGCGGCTCTCCGGAGATTGGGTATCCGCGGCGGGCACCTGCGGACTGGGATTGGACGATCCTGAAGCAGACGGGGCCGGGCTTGCCGGCGTGATGGTAACCTTCACACCCTTGCTGAAGGTCAGCATATTGCCATTGTTGGCGCTCGTCGCCGCCCCGGCCTGAATGGCGAAGGTCTTCGAGCCCAGATCGACCGGCCGGTCGGTCGTCATGTTGCCGGTCTTCAGGTCGATCACGGCACTGGACAGCGAGCCGCTGTCGCCTGCGCTGGAGGAAATCACGATGTCGTGCTCCAGCGTCAGCAGTTCCTTCTTGTTGTTGAAGATGCCGCTGCGGGCGCTCACGTCCACCACCCGGCCATCGCTCATGGTGATGACGGCCTTGATCTTTTCCAGATCGATGCGGTCGGTCTCCGTCAGGCTCTGCACCGCGCGCGCCGCCGTGATCTCGTAGGAACGGTCCGGGCCATGGCCCGACAGGCGCGGCTTCTCCATGACGATGCCGTCGGAGGAGAGCCTGAGGGCCGAAATATCGAGGCCCGGGGCGAAGGAACGCACCAGCGTGACCGCGCCGAAGCCGACCACGATGACCGCCGCCAGAACCGGCAGCGCGATGCGCAGCAGCCGCACCCGGCGGCTGTGGCCGGCCGCCGCCCGCCGCGCCCGCGCGCGGTTGTCCGGCGGCCCGGAAGCCGCACCCCCGGCCCGTGTTGCTGTGCCTGTTACGCTGGAGCCTCGCCCGATCATCCGCAGCCCTGTCTTCGTCCTTCCGGCTTTGTGCGGGCGGCGCGCCGGAGCGCGCCGCCACGCGGCTGGCAATGAGCCCGGCAGATGTGGCCCTTCCGGGGCCGGCCGGCAATGCCGGCACATCCTCTCAGGCGAAAACGGCGGGGCAGAGCCCCGCGGCAGCCCTCCGCGGGCCGGCCTCATCAGGAATGGGCGAAGATATCTTCCTCGGCCCAGCCATCCAGATCGAGGCGCACCCGGGCCGGAAGGAATTCGTAGCAGGCCTGCGCCAGATCTGCACGCGCCTCGCGCTTCAGCATGGTCTCCAGCCGCTCCTTCAGCGCATGCAGATAGAGCACGTCCGAGGCGGCATAGGCCACCTGCGCATCGCTCAGGGTCTCTGCCGCCCAGTCGGAACTCTGCTGCTGCTTGGAAAGGTCGACGCCGATCAGCTCGCGCGTCAGTTCCTTCAGGCCGTGGCGGTCGGTGTAGGTGCGCACCAGCCGCGAGGCGATCTTGGTGCAGAACACCGGCGTCGCCATCACGCCGAAGGTCTTGTAGAGAATCGCCAGATCGAACCGGGCGTAGTGGAAAATCTTGGTCACCGCCGGATCGGCCAGCAGGCGCATGAGATTCGGCGCCTCGCGCTGACCGCGCGCAATCTGCACGATGTCCGCCGTGCCGTCGCCGGGCGAGAGCTGCACCACACACAGCCGGTCGCGGTGCGGGTTCAGCCCCAGGGTTTCGGTATCGATGGCAACCGACGACCCGTAGCGGGACAGGTCGGGCAGGTCGCCGCGATGAAGGCGGAAATTCATCGTTCCCTCGCACCAAGCAGCGCGGCACCCGCCACCCCGCCGGCCCTCAGGCCCGGCCGGGGCGGCGGCCCGCCGCGTCGACGTCGTTCCGGCACCCCGCGCGGGCCCGGAAACCGGGGGCACACGCTGCGCCACCGGCACAAATCCCTCAGCCGGCCGGCGCGAATGCACCCTGCACGGATTCTGAGCGCTTTCTTATAGCGCCGGGCACTTAACAGTCCCTCACCCCGCCCGGACGGCACAACCGCCCCGATGGCCGCCCCGGGCGGCCGTGCAGGCTGCGATTCCGCCGCCTTTCGAACCGCTCTTTCGAGCCGCTCCAGACTGCCCGAACCCGTGCGGCAAGGGCAAGAGGACGAAGGGAAGCGGGGACGAAGGGAAGCGGCGACGCAGCGGAGCCGGAACCGGGA
>NZ_DAISHT010000339.1:0-2523 GCF_036822375.1 Pseudoxanthobacter sp.
TGAAATCCTTGCAGGCCAGCCCCCAGCGGGTGCGCGCCATCACCTCCGGCTCGGCCCTCGCCAGATGGGCGAGCTGCACCACCGTCTGCCCGCCCCACGGGCGATGGCCGTTGAGACGGGCGATTTCCGCCGCCCCGCCGCTGGCCATCAGAGCATCGACCAGCGGCTGGCCGCGATGATCGACCGAAACGATGCCCGGCCGCGTCGGCCGCCCGTCGGCATCGACCAGAAAGATGCCGTTGCCGAAACCGGTGCAGCCGATGGCGCGGATGCGCGCCGGATCGTGCGCCGCCAGCAGCGTGCGGATGGCCCGGGCGGTGGCCTGCCAGAAGGCATCGGCGTCGCGCTCCACACGGCCATCGGCGTAGTGATGGGTCTCGACTTCGGCCGCCTGCTCGGCCTCTGCACGGCCGGCCGCATCGACCAGAACGACCTTGACGGCCGTGCCCCCGGCATCGACGGCCAGAACGAGGGGGCTTATTGCTTCGGGCGTTTCCAACGGCGGCTTTGTGCCGCTCTGTTCAGGCAGGCTCATGCCGGCCTCCTCCTCCGCTTTCAGGCCCGCCGCAGGCGCTCACGCTTTCGCCGCAGGCGCTTGCCGCTGTGCCGCGGGCGCTTGCCGTTACGCCGCCGCCGGCAAATCCCAGAATGCGCGGATCGGCAACGGCCCGCGCAATCTCGGCCTCCGCCCATGCGGCATCCCGGCCAAGGGCCTGCGCGAGGCAGTGCCCCATATCGGCGACGGTTTCGCGGCCGAGCGTGCCGGTCACGACCAGCCCGGTCCGCCGCAGAACCAGATCGTCCAGCCGCTGCGCCATTCGCGCCTGCACGAGCCACAGGATCTCACGCCGGGAATAGTCCGTGCGGCCGGCCAGCATGCGGTCGGGCGCGGCGGCGCAGAAGGCGGCGACCGGACGGGCAAGCGCGCCATAGCGCGCCACCAGCCCGGCGATGCGGGCCGGCGGCAGCCCGGTTTCGCCGGCAAGCGCAGCGGCATCCACCGGTGCCGCGCCGGGATAGGCGCGCTGCGCCGTCCCCGTCGTGCGGGTCCGTCCGAGGTGCTTCAGCACGCAATCCGTGGCCTGCTCCGCAAAGCCGCGGAACGTCGTCCACTTGCCGCCGACCAGCGAAATCACCGGCCGGCCCGCCGCGGTGTGTTCCACCAGAGCATGATCGCGCGCCGCCTGCGTGGCATTGCCGCCGCCGCCCGCCTGCAGCGGACGGATGCCCGACGTCACCGCCACCACATGCTCGCGACCAACCGGAATATCGCTGAACAGCCCGCCCAGCGCCCCCAGCAGATAATCGACCTCGCTGCCCGCCACGCCGCGGTCGCCGGGGTCGGCCGTCTCGACCTCCGTCGTTCCCATCAGGATGGTGCCGGCCACCGGCAGGCTGATGACCATGCGCCCGTGGCCGTCGTCGAAATAGAACGCCCGGCCCGCCATCCGCTCGAACAGCTTCGGGTGCGCGATGACCAGATGCGCGCCCTTCACGCCCCGGATGAGCTGCGTCTTCAGCCCCAGCCGGGCGTTGACGGCATCGATGGCCGCCCCGGTCGCATTCACGACCACCCGCGGCCGCAGCGCGACGGTGTGGCCCGACACATCATCGGTGACCGAAACCGCACCGGCCGCCGCCGACCATGTGATGTGATTGACCGCCGCCACATTGCCGGCATCGGCCGCCTCGCCGAGCATCTCAAAGATGAGACCTTCCGGATTGACGATCTCGCCATCGTAATAGCTGACGACCGCGCGCGTGCCGGCATCGAGCCCGGCGGGAAAAGCCCCGCGCTTCAGCACCGTGCGATGGCGCGGCAGGGCGCGGAACTTCGCCCCCAGATGCTCATAGAGCGCCAGCGCCCCTTCCAGCGCCGCAAGGCTCAGCGGCCCGGAGCGGCGCGACAGCCCGGCGAACCGCAGCATGGCCTGCGGCAGGCCGCTGACCAGCGTTTCCAGCGGCACCACGATCTCGAGCGGCCGCACCAGATGCGGCGCATCGTGCAGCAGCAGATTGCGCTCCCGTGCCGATTCCGCGACGAGGCGGAATTCCCGTCCTTCCAGATAGCGCAGCCCGCCGTGCGCCATGCGGCTGGAAGCGCTGCTGGCACCGGCGCAGAAATCGCCTGTGTCGATCAGAACCGCCGAAACGCCGTTCAGCGCCAGATCGCGCAGCGTGCCCGCACCATTGACGCCGCCGCCGATGATCAGCACGTCCGCCGCCTGCAGGCCGCCCAGCCGGGCAACCGCTGCTTCGCGCGCAGATGGGATCATTCGTGGCTCGGCAGAGGGGCTCATTGCACATCCGGCTCAGGCGCTTTCGGTGCCCCTACATAAGCCTGATGATTTTACATATGGCAATCGTTTTTTTCAAAAGTTTAGACTCAAGGATGAGCCGCGGCCCCACCGGATATCACCACGCCTTGCAAGGCCGGGCGCCTGCGCAATCCCGCCTTGCGGACCGGCGGGGGTTTGCGGGCAGTGAGAGCATCCGAGCGCCCGGGAAAGCACCCCGCCCCGG
>NZ_DAISHT010000340.1:0-2514 GCF_036822375.1 Pseudoxanthobacter sp.
GCCACCACCACCTTCGTGGAGCGCGAGACCGGCGACGTGCTGATCACCTTCGAGGCGGAAACCCGCGGCATCGCCCGCGAATACGGCACCGACAAGTTCGAGACCGTGGTGCCCCCGGTGTCGCTGCTGGCGGAATTCCCGGTCTCGGTGGTCGACAAGGTGGTGGACAAGCGCGGCAGCCGGGCCATCGCCACCAACTATCTCGATTATCTCTACAGCCCCGAAGGGCAGGAGATTCTCGCCACCTTCGGCAACCGCGTGCGCGACAAGGCGGTGGTCGAAAAGCACAGGGCGGAGTTCCCCGACGTGCGCCTTGTCACCGTGGAAGAGGTGTTCGGCGGCTGGGACAAGGCCCGCACGCAGTTCGCCTCCGGCGGTCTCGTCGACGAGCTGCTGACCGATCGCTGAGCCGCAGCGCGTCAGCACAGCTTCCCGTCCGTCATGCGACCGGCCCCCGGGGGCCGGTCGCACTGTCATTTTCACCGCTCAGGCCGGAGGCCCGCCATGTCTGCCCGCACAGACGCCGGCAACGATCGTCCGCCGATGAGGAGAACCGCGCGATGAGCCTTGCCGCCGCCATCCGTCCGCGGCGCCGGGTGCTGCCCGGCTTCGGGCTGTCGCTCGGGGTCACGGTCGCCTATTGCGCCCTCATCATCCTGCTGCCGCTGGCCGCCCTGACGTGGAAGGCCGCCAGCCTCGGACTGACGGATTTCGTCGCCATCGCCTTCAACCGTCGTGCCCTTGCCGCCTACCGCGTCACCGTCGGCGGGGCGGCGGTGGCCGCGCTGTTCAATGCCGCGTTCGGCCTGCTGCTGGCGTGGGTGCTGGTGCGCTATCGCTTTCCCGGCCGCCGGCTGATCGATGCGCTGGTGGACGTGCCGTTCGCCCTGCCGACCTCGGTCGCCGGCATCGCGCTGACGGCGCTGTTCGTGAAAAACGGCTGGTTCGGCGGGCCGCTTGCCGAACTCGGCATCCGCGTCGCCTTCACCCCGCTCGGCATCATGGTCGCCATGGCCTTCACCAGCCTGCCGTTCGTGGTGCGCACCGTTCAGCCGGTCATCGAGGATCTCGACCGCGATATCGAGGATGCCGCCGAAACGCTGGGGGCGGGCGGGGGGCGCATCTTCTGCCGCGTCATCCTGCCGGTCATCGCTCCGGCGCTGCTGGCCGGCGTGTCGCTGGCTTTCGCGCGCTGCCTCGGCGAGTTCGGGGCGGTGATCTTCATCGCCGGCAACCAGCCGATGCACACCGAGATCGCCGCGCTGCTGACCTTCATCCGCCTTGAGGAATACGATTATCAGGGCGCGGCCGCGGTGGCCGCGGTGATGCTGGCAACCGCCTTCGTCATTCTGGCCGCCACCAACGCGCTGCAGTCGTGGCAGCTTCGCTATACCAGCCGGTCGTGAGGGCCTCTCCATGACGACATCGACCATTGCCCCGGGCACCGTGCCGCCCGCGGCCGGCCTGCGGAACGCGGGTGTGGCGGCTGCCGGCCCGCGGCCGCGCGCCCGGGTGGGCGAGGGGCCGCTCGCCCGCCGCCTGCTCATCGGCCTCGCCGTGGCCGGCGCGGTGCTGGTGCTCGGCGCCCCGGTTCTCGTCATCTTCGTGGAAGCGCTGAAGCTCGGGTTCGGAACCTACCTCGCCAATCTCGCGCTGCCCGACACGCTGTCCGCGGTCGGGCTCACGGTGTTCGTCGCGCTCATCGCGGTGCCGCTCAACACCCTGTTCGGGCTCGCTGCGGCGTGGGCCATCGGCAAGTTCCGCTTTCGCGGGCGCCGGCTGCTGATTGCCGTCATCGAGGTGCCGTTCTCGGTCTCGCCCATCGTGGCCGGCGTGTCCTACCTGTTCGTCTATGGCCTGCAGGGCCTGTTCGGCGAATGGCTGCGCGACCACGACATCGCCATTCTGTTCGCCTGGCCGGGCATCGTGCTCGCCTCCATGTTCGTCACGGCTTCGCTGGTGGCGCGCGAGGTGATCGCGCTGATGGAAGCGCAGGGCAGCGATATGGAAGAGGCGGCGCTCAGCCTCGGGGCCGGCGGCTTCACCACATTCCTGCGCGTCACGCTGCCGGAAATCCGCTGGGCGCTGCTCTATGGCGTGGTGCTGTGCAATGCCCGCGTGATGGGCGAATTCGGCGCGGTCTCGGTGGTGTCCGGCTCGATCCGCGGCGAGACCAACACCCTGCCGCTGCAGATCGAACTGCTCTATCACGACTACAATGCCGCCGGCGCCTTCGCGGCGGCCACGCTGCTGACGGCGCTGGCGCTGGTGACGCTGGTGGTGAAGGCGGTGCTGGACCGCGTGGCCGGCAGCGATGGCCGCCCGCGCAGCGCCGGCCACTGAAGGCCGCTTTCCGAAGCGCCGATGCCCGCAAAAAGAAACCGGGCGCCGCTGGGGCGCCCGGTCGGTGACGTCTGAGAAGGGCAGGCGGGGGCCGGTCAGCCCTTCACGGCCGCAGTCAGCGCGGGAACGGCGTCGAAGATATCGGCGACGAGGCCATAGTCGGCGACGGAG
>NZ_DAISHT010000341.1:0-2482 GCF_036822375.1 Pseudoxanthobacter sp.
TGATGTCCGGGAGAAACGGGCGTGATTTACGATCTGGAACTCATCAAGGTCGGCAAGGTCTACGATAACGGCACCACCGCCGTGGCCGATTTCGACCTGATGGTGCGCAAAGGCGAGTTCATCGCCTTTCTCGGCCCCTCGGGCTGCGGCAAGACCACGACGCTGCGCATGATTGCGGGCTTTGAATCGATCTCGCGCGGCGACATGATGATCCGCGGCGTGCGCGTCAACGACACGCCGCCGGAGCGTCGCCCGACGGCGATGATCTTCCAGAACTACGCGCTGTTCCCCCACATGACGGTGCGCCGCAATGTCGGCTATGGCCTTGAAGTGAAGGGCATGGCGAAGCGCGAGCGCGACGAGAAGGTGGCGCGGATGCTGGCCACCCTCGACCTTGAGGATATTGCCGACAAGCGGCCGGACCGGCTTTCCGGCGGCCAGCGCCAGCGCATCGCGCTGGCCCGCGGTCTTGTGACCGAGCCCGACATTCTGCTGCTCGACGAGCCGCTGGGCGCGCTCGATGCCAACCTGCGCAAGGCGATCCAGAACGAACTGAAGCTGCTGCAGCGCAATCTCGGCGTCACCTTCGTGTTCGTCACCCACGCCCAGTCGGAGGCGCTGGCGCTCTCCGACCGCATCGTGGTGATGAACAAGGGGCGGGTGGAGCAGATCAGCCCGCCGCATCAGCTCTATACCCGGCCGAACACACCGTTCGTCGCCAACTTCATCGGCCGCAACACCATCGTCGACGGCGTGGTGCGGGCGGTGAACGGCGAGGTGGCTTCCGTCGAAACCGCGCTCGGCCTGCTGAGCGGGGCGCTCAACGGCACACTCGCCCCCGGCGCCAACGCCCGGGTGGTGATCCCGGCCGAGGCGATCGAGGTGGTGGCCGACGGGCCCGGGCAGGCGGCGGCCGTCGGCGCCCGCAGCGATGGCAACGTGGTGACCGCAACGGTGCAGCGCTCCGATGTCGTCGGCCACATTTCCCATCTGTCGGTCACGCTGCCGGGCGGCCGGCCGCTGGCGCTGGAAGCCCACGTCGACAAATACCCCCCCGGGGCGTTCCTGCCCCGGAACCCGGTGCTGCTTGCCTGGCAGGCGGCCGAGGCGACCGTCATTCCGGCCGCCTGAGGCGACCGGTCGTTTTTCCCCCTCTCAAGTCCCAACCGGAGGTCCAGATCATGGCCAAGGAAATCCTCTGCGGCTTCGGCATCGACGTCGATGCGGTTGCCGGATGGCTCGGCTCCTACGGCGGCGAGGATTCGCCCGACGATATCTCCCGCGGCCTGTTCGCCGGCGAGGTCGGCAGTCCGCGCCTGCTGAAGCTGTTCGAGCGCCTCGGCATCAAGACGACGTGGTTCGTGCCCGGTCACTCGATCGAGACGTTCCCCGAGCAGATGAAGGCCGTGGCGGATGCCGGCCACGAGATCGGCATTCACGGCTACAGCCACGAAAACCCGATCGCCATGACGCGCGAGCAGGAAACCGCCGTGCTCGACAAGAGCATCGATCTGGTGACGCAGCTCTCCGGCCGCCGTCCCACCGGCTATGTGGCGCCGTGGTGGGAGTTCTCGCCGGTCACCAACGAGCTGCTGCTTGAGCGCGGCATCAAGTACGACCACTCGCTGATGCATCACGACCATCTGCCCTACCGCGTGCGCGTGGGCGACAGCTGGACCAAGATCGACTATTCGGCCGAGCCGAAGGACTGGATGGTGCCGCTGAAGCGCGGCCACGAGACCGATCTGATCGAGATTCCGGCGTCGTGGTATCTCGACGACCTGCCGCCGATGATGTTCATCAAGAAGTCGCCCAACAGCCACGGCTTCGTGAACCCGCGCGATATCGAAGAGATGTGGCGCGATCAGTTCGACTGGGTTTACCGCGAGTACGATTATGCGGTGTTCCCGATGACCATTCATCCGGACGTTTCCGGCCGGCCGCATGTGCTGATGATGCTGGAGCGCCTTTATAACCACATGAGCAGCCACCCCGGCGTGCGCTTCGTCACGCTGGACGAGATGGCCGACGACTTCGCCCGGCGTTTCCCCCGCCAGAAGTGATGTCGGCGGTCCGGCCGCGGCGGTCCCCCCCCTGCCGCCGCGGCCGGACGAGTTTTCGCAGAGCGGTCCGGAGCGGTGCCATGTGTTCTCTTTGCGGTGTTCTCGGCGGCAGCGAGCACTGGACGGATGCGGCGGCGCGTCCGGGTGTGTTCACCACCAGCCACACCGGCCCGCAGCGGCGCCGGGCGCGGGCCGAGCGCGTGCGCCTTGCCAACACCGTGCTGGCACCGTTTGCGCTGACGCTTTCCGACTGGCAGGGCACGTCGTTCGTGCTTGCCACCCGCACCGGCAAGAGCGAGATCGTGGAAGACCTCGCCCACCTCTGGCAGGCGGCCGAGCGGCTGACCGGCCGGCCGTGCGATCCGCTCGACGAGGCCGTTCTGGCCCGGCTGGAGCGGCAGCCGCGGGGGCAGCCATGA
>NZ_DAISHT010000342.1:0-2446 GCF_036822375.1 Pseudoxanthobacter sp.
GCGGAGAAGAGGGGGGTCAGGCGCGGGCGGGAACGTGGCGCAGGTTGGCAATGGCGCGGCCGCCGGCCGTGAAGCAGCGCATCAGCCGGCCGAGCAGGCGGCCGGGCCGCGCCGGGCCGGTGCCGATGGGAACCGTGCGCACCAGCGTCCAGCCGGGCACGCCGGCGCAGAGTTCCTTCTCGCGGCGGATGCCCCAGCGATAGCACACCGCCTCGTCCTCGGCGGTGCGCACGGCGGGGTTCACCACGCCGGCCACGTTGCAGAGCTGGCGCGGCACATAGTCGAACACCATGTCGGCCGGCTGGCCGCCGGTGATGGCCGCAAGGTCGCGGAACAGCCGGTGCACGATGGCGGGATCGAGGAACATCGTCAGCCCCTCGGCCACGATCAGCGTGGGGGCGGGGCGCAGCGGCAGCGACTGGGCCCAGTCGGGCCGTGTGAAATCGGCCGCATGGGCGCGCTGGCGCGCCCGCGGCGGCAGCACGGCCCGGCGCAGTTCCACGATCTCCGGCAGATCGACGTCGAGCCAGGTCATGAAACCGTTGTCGAGGCGGTGGAACTGGGTGGAAAGGCCGGCGCCGAGGTTCAGTACCTGCGCGTTGGCATAGCGGCTGGTGAAGGCGCCGATCAGCTCATCGAGGGCCCATGAGCGGCTGATGATGTCCAGCGCCCGTTCGTCGGTGTCGGCATAGAGGCCGAGGTCGAGGCGCAGGTCGCGGGCGGCCGCCTCGGCCAGACAATCGCGCACGCGAAGCTGTGGAAAACGTTCGCCCGCCACGGCGCGGGCGGCGAGCGAGACGAACGCCGTTTCCGCCACGCCGCGGATGTGCCCGGTGTGCAGCGGCCGGCGCGGCCGCGGGCCGGCGGCGGCCGGGGGGCGGATCTGGGTGTGGCGCTGCAGCGATGTGGCGGAAGACGAAGGGGCAGGAGAGGCGATTGTCCGGCCGGAGGTCGTCAGCACCATCTCATCGCCCTCGAAAACGGCTGCGCTCGGGCCGGTAACGGCCCTTACGGCAACAGGAAACCGCTGTCCGCCGGCTCCACGAGCAGGCTCAGTCCGTGCGTAAGCCGCGGAGGCAACACACGAATCACGCCCGTTTGCCGGACATCCTTCTTGTCGGCGGAGATTGAGGCCGCTCTGTGGTCGAATTCGGGCAAACGTTGCGCAGGCACAACAATCCGCAGCGCGGCGATGTGCGGGCGGGCGGGATCGCCGGCGGCGATGCCGAGGGCGGCGAGCGCGTCGGGGGTCAGCAGGCTGACATCGCCATGGGGAGCGGCAAAATGCAGGCCGCCCGCCACCGGCTGCGGCACCGCGCCGGTGAAGCCCGCGAAAACCGCCGCGTGGGCGGCGGGGTCGGGCGTTACCACCACGACGCCGGCAATGCCGGTCGCGCCGTTGGCGTGGGTCTGGAACGGCGGCTTCCAGAAATTCTGCGGGAAATGGCTCTGGCAGGTGAAAAGGCCGACATCGGGGGCGCAGGCGTCGGCGGTGAAGGTCAGCGAGAAGGCAACCGGCCGGGGCACGCCGTCCGGCCCGGTGGCGGTGCGCTCGAAGCCGAACGGGGCGTAGAGCGGCAGGCCGGCGGCGGCAAAGGCCGCGCGGTCTTCCACCGCGCCGGCCGAGCGCAGCACGATCATCGATCCGCCTTCGCCATGGGCGTCCAGCAGGTCGCGGTTGAAGGCGGCGAAGGAATAGAGCCCCGGCGCCGCCGGGCGGATGCGCGCCGGCTCCAGCACGCTCAGCAGCTCCAGAAAGGTGTTGTTGGAAAACTGCACCAGAACGTTGCCGGTGCCGAAGGGGTGGCGCGCCGGCGGCGTGGTGGTGAAGCCGAGCGCCTGATAATGCGCCGCGGCCGCATCGAGGTCGTTCACCACCTGAACGATATGGTCAATGCCGCGCGGCCGGGCCGGGGCGATGGCGTCTGTCACGACTGAGCCTCCAGAAGCAGAAGGCCGGGCTGCTCATGTCAGGGCCGCGGGGCCTCGAAAAGCACAGCGCCCCCGAACCGGCTGCGGGGTCGGGGGCGCGCTGTCACGGGATCGTCTTCACCCGGGTCGTCTTGACGGGGCCGTCCGGCGCGTCACACCAGCCGGCTCTGTTCCATGGCCGCGGCCACGAACGAGGCGAACAGCGGATGGGGCGCGAACGGGCGCGACTTCAGTTCCGGATGATATTGCACACCGATGAACCACGGATGTTCCGGAATCTCGATGGTCTCCGGCAGCAGGCCGTCCGGCGACATGCCGCAGATCTTCACGCCGCACGCCTCCAGCCGCTCGCGGTAGCGGATGTTGACCTCGTAGCGGTGACGGTGGCGCTCCGAGATCTCGGTCGCACCGTAGATCTCGGCGATCTTGCTGCCGGGCGTGAGTTCGGCGGTGAAAGCGCCGAGGCGCATGGTGCCGCCGAGATCGCCGTTGGCGGCGCGGCGTTCCAGTTCGT
>NZ_DAISHT010000343.1:0-2357 GCF_036822375.1 Pseudoxanthobacter sp.
CGTCACCCGGGCGCAGAGTGCGCCCTGTCGGTGGCCGGCGGCGCGGCCGGACCGGGGGATTTCCCGCCGCCGCGCAATCCGGCCCGCCGGCCATGCCTCTGTCGCGCCGCATTTGCGGTGCGCTGTCGTTGCTGCGCCGGGGGGACCGGATGCCGTCGGCCAGCGGCCCGGAAGGGGCGGTTGCGGCGGTCGGCCCGATGGCAGCGGGGGCCTCGGGTCAGGCCCAGATTTGCTTTAGCGCGTGCGGGCCGGGGGCGAAATTAGCCCAACGGCCTAGTCTGCGGCCTGCGAGGCGGATCGAATTGCCTATACGATACAATGGTCTATGCCACTTTGGTCGAAGGGGCGTGTGACGGACGGCAGCAAACCCGCTGGTTGCGCCCCGCTGGCGGCAAGGGACCGCAGGGGCCGCGGACGGATGAGGGGCCGGCGACAGAAAGCCGCGCCCGCCGCCCGCAACGCCTGCACCGGCAACGGGATGACCGGTGACGGGATGCAGGCAGGCAGCGGGATGCAGGCAGCGGAATGCGGGCCAGAGGGATGCGGGCAGAGGTATGGACGAGTGAGCGAGCGTAATCAGCCCCTTTCGCCGGCAGCCATGCCGGCCCGCTTCCGGGACCACCGCATCGATTTCTGGCGCGGTCTGGCACTGGTGATGATCTTTATCGATCATGTGCCGGGAAATGTATTCGAGAAGCTGACGTTGCGCAACTTTGGCGTGTCGGACAGCGCCGAGATTTTCGTCTTCCTGTCCGGTTTCTCGGCGGCGATCGCCTATTTCACCAAGTTCATGGGCGGCGCGCCGGTCTATGCGTCTGTCAGGGTCTATCAGCGCGTCGGCAAGCTCTACATGGCCCATGTCGTTACGCTGGTGGGGGCCATCGCGCTCTATTTCGGCGCGGCGATCTGGCTGTCCGATGCGCACTGGACCAAGGTGAACGGGCTCGATTTCTTCATTCGCGACCCGGTTCACGCCATGGTCGGGCTGGCGACGCTCGCCTACCAGATCGGCTATTTCAACATCCTGCCGCTCTATGTGGTGCTGCTGGCGGGGCTGCCGGTGCTGATGGTGCTGGCGCGGCGCAATCTGTCGATGGCGTTCTCGGCCTCGTTTGCGCTCTATGCCATCGCCCACCTCGGCGGATGGGCCCTGCCGAACGTGCCGGAAGACGGCGCGTGGTTCTTCGATCCGTTCTCCTGGCAACTGCTGTTCACCATCGGCTTCATCGCCGGGGCGCTCTACAGCGGGCGCGAGCCGGTGCCGTTCAATGGCGCCGTCTACGGTCTTGCCGTGCTGGTGCTGGTGGCCGGCGCGGTGATCCAGTTCGGGCAGTTGTGGCCGCTGGAAGGCTCTCTGCCGGTGCCGAACTTCCTCTACACCTTCGACAAGGCCACTCTGGCCCTGCCGCGCATGGTGCATGCGCTGGCCCTGATCTATGTGGTCGCTCACCTGCCCTATGGCTGGATCGATGCGCGCATCATGCGCTCCGGGCTCGCCAACCCGCTGTCGCGGATGGGCCGTCACTCGCTGCCGGTGTTCTGCTTCGGGGCGCTGCTGTCGGTCGTCGGGCAGGTGCTGGAACGGCGCACCGGGGGCACGTTCGCCGCCGATGCGGTGATCATCATCTCCGGCCTCGGCCTGCAGCTCGGTCTGGCGATGTGGCTCGACCTCTGGAAAGCGATCACGGCCCCGCGCCCGGCTGCCGGCCGGGCGCCCGCGGAGGCGGCACTGGCCCGCTCCGCCGGCCGCTGATACCGGATGCCCTGACGCGGCGTGCCGGAGGGCACCCGCCTGAAACCAGAACGCCCCGGACCGGCGACGGTTCGGGGCGTTTCTGTCGGCGGGGTGTTTTTGCCGGCCGGGCTTCCGTTGACGGGCTTTCCTGCCCGCAGAGGAGAAAAGGGGCAGCCGGAAAGAAAAGGGGCGGCCGGCACCGCTACCGGTCCTGAGGTGCGTTACTCACGGGGCGCGTGACACCGCCGGCAACGGACCCGGAAAGGCCGCCGGGCGGCGGTCTGCAAAAGCGCCGGGGCGGAAAAGCAAAACCCCGGACGGGCCCGGCAGGCCCTGCTCCGAGGGGAAATATGCTGACGGAGAACGGTCACGACCCGAAACGATGTCCGGGTCGCGCCAGCTGTTGTTCAGGCGGAGCCCGATCAATGAACGACGGGCGCGTCCACACGCGTACGGTCGATCTGCTCCTTCACCTGGAGCTTGCGGCGCTTCAGTGCAGTCACGGCAAGGGAATCAATGCTCGGATGTGCCATCACTTCCTGCAACTCACGTTCGAGTGCTGCATGGCGACGGCTCAGTTCGGCCAGACGTGAATCAATCGACATAGATTGAACTCCCTTTT
>NZ_DAISHT010000344.1:0-2344 GCF_036822375.1 Pseudoxanthobacter sp.
ACACCAATCAGGTCGGCGGCGTGATGAAGCTGAAGGCCTATGACGACATGTATCTCTATGTCACCCGCGCCATGGATCCGCGGGTGACGGAATATCTGCGCCTCGCCCGCGAGAGCGCCATCGAATATCACGATCTGGCGGAAAGCCGCCTCGGGGTGCAGACGGCCTTCGCGCTGGTCTATGTCGGCATCACGCTGGTGCTGCTGGTGGCGGCGATCTGGCTGGGCTTTGCCTTTTCCAACCGGCTGGTCTCGCCCATCCGCCGGCTCATCAACGCCGCCGATCAGGTGGCGCGCGGCAATCTCAGCGCCCGCGTGTTCATCCGTCCGCAGGATGGCGATTTCGCCCATCTGGGCCAGACCTTCAACACCATGACCACGCAGCTGCGCTCGCAGCGCGACGACCTCCTGGCCGCCAACGACCAGATCGACCGCCGCCGCCGCTTTACCGAGGCGGTGCTCTCAGGCGTCACGGCCGGCGTGCTCGGCGTGGACGAGGCCGGCCACATCTCGCTCGCCAACCGTTCCGCCGAAGCGCTGCTGGACCTGAAGCCGGAGGATATCGGCGGCCGCGCGGTGGAAGAGGTGGTGCCGGAGCTCGGCCCCATTCTGGCCACCGCCCGCACCGGCCACGGCGACTGGAGCCGGCAGGGCCAGATCGTGCTGATCCGCGACGGCCGCGAGCGCACGGTGGCCGTGCGCGTGACCGACGACCGCTGGCGCGACAACGCCCGGCAGGGCCTCGTCATCACGCTCGACGACATCACCGATCTGGTGAAGGCGCAGCGCACCTCCGCCTGGGCGGATGTCGCCCGCCGCATCGCCCACGAGATCAAGAACCCGCTGACACCGATCCAGCTTTCGGCCGAGCGCATCCGCCGCCGCTACGGCAAGCGCATCGAGGATGACCGCACCGTGTTCGACCAGTGCGTCGACACCATCGTGCGGCAGGTCGGCGACATCGGCCGCATGGTGGACGAGTTCTCGTCGTTCGCGCGCATGCCGAAGCCGGTGTTCGAGCCGCGCGACCTGACGGAGAATGTGCGCGAAGCGGTGTTCCTGCAGAGCGTCAGCCACCCGGATGTGACGTTTGCCACCCATTTCCCCGACGAACCGCTGATCGGTCTGTTCGACCACCGCCAGATGGGGCAGGCCATCGCCAACGTGGTGAAGAACGCCGTCGAGGCGATTACCGGCGCCCCGCCCGGCGCGCGCGGCGACGAGCCGGGGCGCGTCGATGTTTACGTGCGCCGCGAGGACCATACCTTCGTGGTGGATGTGATCGACAACGGGCCCGGCCTGCCGCAGGAAAACCGCGCCCGCCTGCTTGAGCCCTACATGACGACCCGCGAGAAGGGCACCGGCCTCGGCCTTGCCATCGTCGGCAAGATCGTGGAAGAGCACGGCGGCCACATCGAACTTCTGGACGCACCGGCCGTTGCCACCGGCGGCCACGGCGCCTGCGTGCGCCTCGTCTTCCACACCGGAACCGACAAGCCCGCCCCGGCCACCGCCGGCGGGCCGGCATCCGGCCCCAGGTCAGCGGACCAGCCGGCAGCGGATCGTTCCGCCGCCGCGGCCGCTTCTCCGTCTCACCAGCAGTCAGGTGACAGCCATGGCCTCTGACATCCTTATCGTCGACGACGAGGCGGATATCCGCGATCTCATTGCCGGCATTCTCGACGACGAGGGCTACGGCACCCGCACCGCCGGCGACAGCGACAGCGCGCTGGCGGCGATCGGCGAGCGCCGCCCGTCGCTCGTCATCCTCGATATCTGGCTGCAGGGCAGCCGGCTGGACGGGCTGGCGCTGCTGGATGCCATCCACGAGCTGCATCCCGACCTGCCGGTGGTCATCATCTCCGGCCACGGCAACATCGAAACCGCCGTTTCCGCCATCAAGCGCGGGGCCTACGACTATATCGAGAAGCCGTTCAAGGCCGACCGGCTGGTGCTGGCGACCGAACGCGCGCTGGAAGCCTCCAGCCTGCGCCGCGAGCTGAAAGACCTGAAGGAGCGCATCAGCGAGCCCGACGATTTCGTCGGCACCTCCACGGTGATGAACCAGCTGCGACAGGCCATCGAGCGCGTGGCGGCGGCCAACAGCCGCGTGCTCATCTCCGGCCCCTCCGGTGCCGGCAAGGAGATGACGGCCCGCGCCATCCATGCCCGCTCGCCGCGCGCCCGCGGCCCGTTCGTGGTGGTGAACGCCGCCACCATCACGCCCGAGCGGATGGAGGAAGAGCTTTTCGGCATGGAAGGCGGCAGCGGCGTGCCCCGCAAGGTCGGTGCGCTGGAAGAGGCCCACAGCGGCACGCTCTATATCGACGAAGTCGCCGACATGC
>NZ_DAISHT010000345.1:0-2341 GCF_036822375.1 Pseudoxanthobacter sp.
CTCCACCGGCATGAAGCGCCGTGGACAGTCAGGCGCGGTTGCGCCATCCTCCGGCCCCGATTTCGCTGTTCGCTGCCAGGCGGCACGGGACCGGGAATTGCGCCCGGCGATCCGGGTCCGCATCAACAGGCCTACTCGCCACAGGTTTCTTTATCCATGATTATGCTGCCGTTCGCGCGTCGCTGTGCCGTAGCAGCCGCCCTTCTGGCCCTGCCCCTTGCCGCCCATGCGGCCGATACGCCGGCCCAGCACAAGACGGGCACGGCCGCGCGGCCGGAAGCCGTGGCGCCAGCCGCAAAGCCGGCCCAGCCCGAGGCGAAGGCCGAGACCCCCGCTGCTGCTGCCGCCACGGCGGAAAAGCCGGCTGCCGCGGAAGCCGCCGCGCCGGCCGCAGATGCGCCGGCGGCCACCGAGGCACCGGCCGCACCGGCCCCGCAGCCAGCCGTTGCCGCGCCGCCGGCCGAGCCGGCAATCGGTGATCCGGCCCGCCCGGAATGCGCGTGGGCGGGCGAGCGCATCATCGGCCTGATGTGGCGGGATGATATCCGCACCGCCAGCGATTTTCTGGCCCTCTATGACCGCTTCCAGTGCCCGGCAGAGCGCATTCCGGTGGCTTTCCGCTGCCTGATCCGCATCGGTGTCTCGACTGATCAGGGCGATCCCGGCCTGCCGCTGCGCTCGCGCGCCTGCTGGACCGATCCGAATCTCGATGCCAGCATCTTCAAGACCCCGGCTCCGGGCGCCGACAAGGCCGCATCCGGTGACAAGGCTGCGCCGGCCGCCGGCTCCGAGGCGGCCCCCAAGACGGATGCCGCGCCCGCCGCGACCGACAAGAAGCCGTAATCCGGCTGCAGCCAGCCGGCTGCCAGAGGGCGCGCGGGGAACCTCCCCGCTGCGCCCTTATTTTTTGCGCCCGATTCTCGTGTCCGCCGACCTGCGGACGGACGGAATGTCGCTGTCCGCATCACCGCAATTTACGCGGCACAAACAAAGTTCCATCATAATCCACGTCCATCAGAACGGCCTGATATCGCACCCGGACTGTGCCCGCGCCCCGCCGGCGGGGCCGGCCCAGAGTGCAGCGCATGCAGTCGCCCCCGCGGCTGGTGCAGGCTGATCGTGGCTCGAGGAGCAATTTGCCGATGTCGATCGTCCAGACGGTCCGGCGCACGGTTCCCGTCGTAGTGGCCGCTGTAGTGCTGGCCGCGGTTGTTCATGCCGCGATCTGGCTCATCGGCGAGCAGAAGGTGTCCGCTCCCGATGTCAACGGGAAGCTGGAGAGCCTCTCCTTTGCCCCCTACAACGCAGCGGAAAACCCGGAAAAGGGCACTGTCCTCAGCCGCGAGCGGCTGAAGGAGGACATGGCAGTCGTTGCGCCCTATACCAAGGCGATCCGCACCTATGCCGCCACCGGCGGCCTTGAGCAGGTGCCGGAGATCGCCAGCGAATACGGCATCAAGGTGATGCAGGGCGCGTGGATTTCGCCCGACGAGAAGCGCAACGAGACCGAAATCCGTAATGCGCTGGAGCTTGCCCGCAAGTACAACAACGTACAGGCACTGGTCATCGGCAACGAAACCGTGCTGCGCGGCGAGAAGACCGGGCAGGAGATGGTGGAAATTCTGCGCAAAGTGCGCGCGCAGAGCAATGTTCCCGTCACCACCGGCGAGATCTGGTCCACCTGGCTCGAACACCCCGAGCTTGCCGCCAACGTCGATTTCATCGCCGCCCATATCCTGAGCTACTGGGAAGGCGTGCCGCGCGAGCAGGCGGTTCAGACCGCCATCGACGTCTACGAGAAGCTGCGCGCCGCCTTCCCCGGCAAGCACATCGTGGTGGCGGAGTTCGGCTGGCCCTCGGGCGGTTACAACATGAAGGGCGCCGAGCCCGGCCCGGTGGCGCAGGCGGAAATCCTGCGCGACTTCATCGCCCGCGCCCGCGACCACGGCATCGACTACAACATCATCGAGGCGTTCGATCAGGTCTGGAAGACCAACGAAGGCTCGGTCGGCGCCTACTGGGGTCTGTTCAATGCCGACCGCAAGCTGAAGTTCGACCTCGCCGGCGTCATCCGCGAGCCGCATAAGGAGCGCATCGTCGGCGCCGCCCTGCTGGTGGGCACACTGCTGTCGCTGATCGCCTTTGCGCTGCGTCACCCCACCTTCTGGCAGGCCTTTCTCGTGGCCGGTGCCGCGCAGGGCGTGGGGGCGTGGCTGGCCATCACCATCGCCCATCCGCTGTCGCATTATCTGGTCGTCGGCAGTGCCATCATGTGGGTGGCGGGGCTGATCCTGCTGGTGCCGCTGGCGCTGCTGTCGCTGTCGCGCATCGAGGAAATCGC
>NZ_DAISHT010000346.1:0-2328 GCF_036822375.1 Pseudoxanthobacter sp.
GCCCGCCCTTGACGAGTTGGGAGAAGCCGATGGCAAGCGACGCCGCGAGCGGAGCAGAGACTCACGGGGCCGTCACTGACGCCGCCGGAAACGGTGCGACTCAGCCCGCTGAGGGCCACACCGAAGTTCCGGGCAGCGAAGGCGCGTTCCCGCCCTTTGATCCGGCTTCCTTTCCCTCGCAGATTTTCTGGCTCGCCGTCACGTTCGGCGCGCTCTACATCATGATGAAGCGGGTCATCGCCCCGCGCATCGGTGCCATCCTCGAAGAGCGCCGCGACCGTATCGTCGGCGATCTGGGCGAGGCGGAGCGCCTGCGCGAGGAAACCGATGCCGTGATCAAGGCCTACGAGGCCGAGCTGACGGCCGCCCGCCGGCAGGCGACGGCTCTGGCCGAAGAGCGCCGTGCGGCGGCCGCCGCCGATCTGGCGGCCAAGCGCGCCGAGGTCGAGGCTTCGCTGGCAGCCAAGCTGTCCGACGCCGAGCAGCGCATTGCGGCCATCAAGACTGCGGCGCTTGCCGACGTGAATGCCATCGCCAGCGATACGGCGGCGGCGGTGATCGAGACGCTGGCGCCCGTGACGGCCGATCCGGCCGAAATCGCGGCGGCCGTTGCCTCCGTCCGCAACCAGAACTGAGGCCGCGACCATGCATTTCGATGCGACTTTCTATGCGTTCGTTGCTCTGGTGATTCTGCTCGCCGGCTTCGTCTACATCAAGCTGCCGGGCAAGGTGA
The DNA here is from genome assembly GCF_036822375.1 of Pseudoxanthobacter sp. NCBI lineage: Bacteria > Pseudomonadati > Pseudomonadota > Alphaproteobacteria > Hyphomicrobiales > Segnochrobactraceae > Pseudoxanthobacter > Pseudoxanthobacter sp. Next base: position 734 of record NZ_DAISHT010000346.1, read on the forward strand.
CGGGCTATCTCGACGACCGCGCCACCAACATCCGCCGCGAGCTGGAAGAAGCCCGCCGCCTGCGTGAAGAGGCGCAGAGCGTGCTGGCCGAGTATCAGCGCAAGCGCCGCGAGGCCGAGGCCGAAGCCCAGAGCGTGCTCGACAGCGCGCAGGCCGAAGCGGCCCGCATCACCGCTGCGGCCAACGTCGAAATCGCCGACATGATCGCGCGCCGCACCAAGGCAGCCGAGATCAAGATCGCGCAGGCCGAGACGCAGGCGATTGCCGAAGTCCGCAGCCTCGCCGCCGATGTGGCCGTGGCCGCCGCCGGCAAGGTGCTGGCCGGCCGTGTGTCGGGCGCTGCCGCCGATACGCTGATTGCCGACGGCATCCGCGTGGCGAAAGAACACCTGAACTGATATGCGCACGTTCGGCCGCTCGGCGCGGCCGGTGTGACGAGTTGAAAGCGGCCGGTGCCTTGCACCGGCCGCTTTTGTTTGGGCTGTGCCTGATCGATGTGGAAATGGGGACGGGCTTTGCCCGGCGTCTTCAGGCAGTGCGGCCCGCACGAGTTGGATAATGAACGGCGTCAGACCGTCGCCGCTTTGACCGAACCGGCAGCGGGCTTCGCCGCGCTGAAGATGGACCGCGGTTTCGGCCCGCCGCGGTGCGGACAGTGCCTGCTGGCGGCGCAGGACCGGAAGCGTTCGATGCCGTTGAGGTGGTCGCGCCCCGCAGGTCGACCGCTCTCCGTGCGGCCGAGGAGAGCGCCGCCTCTTTGCCGCTCGGCGACGCAGGCCCGCCGTGGCCCGGCTGACCTTTTCGGGCTCCCCAAAAAAAGTCCCGGAACGCCGCGGCCCGCGCCATCGCTGGGTCGGTCAGGGGTCAGAGTCGCTCGCCGGTCGGACCGCTGGCGAGCGGAGAGTGCGTTTGTCGGTCAGCCGGCCCGCCCCGGATGGAAGGCTGCACAACGGCTGTTCCGGTCCGGCCATCGCGCCGCGAGATGTCGCAAAGGCTGTGCATCAGCCAGAGATCGCGGCGGGCCGGGCCTTCAGCCGGCGATCAGACCGCATCCGGGGCCGGCAGAACGGCCCTGCAACGGATTTCGACAGCGGCGAATCCGCTCCGATCGTGGCAGATCCGGTCAGGCGGTGCCCGGTTTCGCCGGCCGGCGACCTGTTGGCGTCCGCGGGCGCATCGATTTCCCGGGCGGCCGGAATCCTGCAGGGCCGGACGGATGTGCCCCGGGCGCTCGCGGGTGCTGTGGATGGTCGGGCATCACGGCTTTGTCTCGCGCTGGCGAACCGGGGCGGGGCGCGGTGTGGGCAACCGTGGCAAATGCACCGTCCGGTTATGCACAGCGGTTGCGACGGCCTGCAAAGCCGGGCGCGGCAGGCGCTGTCCTTCGTGGCTTCCGGCCGGCGGGCAGTGCAAGGCGGCACCGGCTTGCCGGCGTGTTGCGGCATGGCGACGATCACGACAGCGTCTCCGTGCAGCGGATCGGGCCGGTCTGGCCCGCTCGTCGGGTGCCGGTGCGCACGACCGGCAATGACGGTCCGCCGCGCGACGGGTGTAAGAGCCGTCGGATGCCTCGCCTTTCCGCGACGCGGCGATCG
>NZ_DAISHT010000347.1:0-2322 GCF_036822375.1 Pseudoxanthobacter sp.
TCGGCGGCTGGCTGATGGCGCAGATGGACCTTGCCGCCGGCAACGTGGCGGTGCGGCGCGCCCGCGGGCGCTGCGTGACCATCGCCGTGGAGGGCATGAGCTTTCTGCGGCCGGTCTCCGTGGGCGACGAGGTCAGCCTTTATGCCCGTGTGGTCTCGGCCGGGCGCACTTCCATGCGCATCGAGGTGGAGGCCTGGCGCCGCCGCCGCGAGGAGGACGAGGCCTTTCGCGTGACCGAGGCCATCTTCACCTTCGTCGCCATCGGCGAGGACCGCCGCCCGGTGCCGCTGCCGGAGGAGTGAGGCCGCGCCGCCGGCAGCACGGGCCGGCAGCACGGGGGTGCAGGTTGGGCGGCACCAGATAAGGCAGCGCAGATAAGGCGGCGCGGCGGCCGGCCGGCACCCGCGCCCCGCCCCGTCGGCGGCCGGGCGAAGGCGGACGCGGGCCGAATCCGGCCCGCCGGCGGAAAACGCCGGTTGCGCTGCGGCGGCCGGTGTGCGAGCAACAGGCCGCCTCTGGCGCGTGCGGGCCGGCATCAAGTCCGCACCCTCATCCGGGACCGACCTGTCGCCCGGCCCGATTTGGAGTGGACGTTATGACCCAGACGTCGAATCGTCTTTTCGACGAGTTCGCCAAGCTCGCCACCGACGCGGCCGCCGCCGCGCAGGGCGTGCGCCGCGAGGTTGAGACCGCGTTTCGCGCGCAGGCGGAGCGGTTCATGTCCGACATGGACATCGTCAGCCGTGACGACCACGAAGCGGTGAAGGCGATGGCCGCCAAAGCCCGGGCCGAGAACGAGGCGCTGAAGGCCGCGCTGGCGGCGCTGGAAGCGCGCGTGGCCGTGCTGGAGGCCGCCGCCGGCATCGCCCCGCCGGCAGCCCCGGCCGCCGATCCGGCCGACGAGGCCCCCTCGGCCTGAGGCCGTTGCTGCAGCGCAGCCGGTGCCCGGAACAGGCGGCAGGCGGGCCATTACAACCCACTTTGCCGCAGACCGGCGCCGCTGCTGTTGCGTCGCAGCACTCGCCACGGGCCGTCCTATACCGTTATAGTGATTCCTGACTGGAGATTCGCGCCCCTCGGCCGGGTCTCTCCCGCTGTCCGCGGCCGTTCGCCGGGCCGGGCCCTGTGCCTGTTCCGGCCGGCTGCAGCAGCGCCAAGGTCGTCTCCTGTCGGTTACCGCCCGGCGCCGTTCGCCGGCGATGCGGCTGCCGGCAGACGCGGCCCCGGCCGGGTGCTCATGAGACCGTGCGCGGGCGGCTCGCTGCTGCCCTTTGCGCAAGGTAACGTTCGGTCCGGCCTTTCCGGGCCGTCTGCCGCGGGCCCTTGCGGGCCCGGCACCGGCGCCTGTGCGGCCGTTCGCGGTCCGCGGGTGGCGGCTGCCGGCCGGCCGGCCGGTGCGGACGGGGAAAGGCGGCGGCCGGGCGGCCCTGAAGAGCGCCGGCGCACTGGGCGTCCGGCGTGTCCTCGAACCCGAGAGGAACGCTCATGAGCCTCATCGACATCGAAGACTTCAACACCCCCTCCAGTCCGCTCGATCACATCGAGGCGGTCGCGCTGGCGAATGATTGGAGCTTCGAGCGCTCTGGCGACGACGAGATCACCGTCTCGGTCAAGGGCAACTGGTGCGACTATCACCTCTCGTTTTCCGCGCTTGAGGAACTGGAATCGCTGCATCTGGCCTGCGCCTTCGATCTGAAGGTGCCGGAAGTGCGCCGCGGCGAGGTGTGCCGCCTGCTCGCCATGGTCAACGAGCGCATGTGGATGGGCCATTTCGACCTGTGGAATCAGGAAGGCGTGGTCATGTACCGCTATTCCCTGCTGCTGGCGGGCGATGCGGTGCCGACCGAGGGCCAGATCGAGGCCATGCTGACCCATGCGCTGAACCAGTGCGAGCAGCACTATCAGGCCTTCCAGTTCGTGGTCTGGGCCGGCAAGAGCGCCAGTGAGGCGCTGGAAAGCTCGCTGTTCGAGACTGTGGGCGAGGCGTAGGCGCGCCGGCCGGTTTCCCGGTCCTCCCTTTCCCGGTCCGTCCGTTGCGGCAGGGGCCGGTCGCCCGCGACCGGCCCGCGCAAACGGTCCGTGCGCAAAACGATCCGCACCGCCGGCGGCGCGAACGGCGGCGGCCGGTGTCGGGCCGGGCCGCTTTCCGGTCAGGTCGGTTCCGGGCCGGGTCGCCATCCGGTCAGCGCGTCATCGGGTCAGGTTGTCATCGGGTCAGGGCGTCGTCCGGCCAGCGGTCATGCGGCCGGCCGCGATCGGGGGGCCGGTGAGGCCGCTCTCGCCGGCTCACGCAGGTGTCGTCGGGTGAGGCCGTTCGGCGAT
>NZ_DAISHT010000348.1:0-2313 GCF_036822375.1 Pseudoxanthobacter sp.
GCCTGCGTCTCGCCGCGGGTGAACAGCGCCGAGCCGTGGGTGCGCGGCAGCACGCCCACTTCCGCCAGAATCGGACGCACGGTCACCAGATCGCGGCCGTCGATGCGCACCTTCTCGTCGAGGATGCGGTTGCGGACGGTCGAGGCTTCCAGCGCCTTGAACAGCTCGCCGACCACGTTGGCCTTCGGGGCCGCCGGATCCTCGTCGTTGATCAGGGCGCCCAGAACCTCGGCCTTCACGGCCGAAACCTGATCGCGGCGCTCGGCCTTGGCCGGAATGCGGTAGGCGGCAGCGAGCTTCTCGGCCGCGATTTCGGCAATGCGGGCCTCAAGGGCGGCATTGTCGTTCTCCGGCAGGGCCCGCGGCTCCTTGGCGGCCTTCTCGGCAAGGCGGATGATGGCGTCGATCACCGGCTGGAAGCCGCGGTGACCGAACATCACGGCGCCGAGCATGATATCTTCGGACAGCTCGCGGGCTTCCGATTCCACCATCAGCACGGCATCGGCGGTGCCGGCCACGACGAGGTCGAGGGCGGAATCCGCACGGCTGTCGTGGGACGGGTTCAGCACATATTCGCCGTTGTAGAAGCCGACGCGGGCGCCGCCGATCGGGCCCATGAACGGCACGCCGGAAAGCGTCAGCGCGGCCGAAGCGGCGACCATGGCGAGAATGTCGGGATCGTTCTCAAGGTCGTGGGAGAGCACGGTGACGATCACCTGCGTCTCGCACTTGTAGCCATCGGCGAACAGCGGGCGGATCGGGCGGTCGATCAGGCGCGAGGTCAGCACCTCGTGCTCGGACGGGCGGCCTTCGCGCTTGAAGTAGCCGCCCGGAATCTTGCCGGCGGCAAACGCCTTTTCCTGATAGTGCACGGTCAGGGGGAAGAAGTCGAAGCCCGGCTTCGGCGCCCTCTCCGAAACGACGGTGGCCAGCACGGCGGTCTCGCCATAGGTGGCAAGCACGGCGCCATCGGCCTGGCGGGCGATGCGACCGGTTTCAAGGGTCAGCTTGCGGCCGGCCCACTCGATCTCTTCGCGTTCGATCTGGAACATGAAATCCGTTTCCTTGGCTTGTCGCGAACCCGCGCGAGGCACCACGGGCAAGACGGCGGGGCGGCCCGGCCTTCGTCAGCAAAGGCCGGGCCGTCCGGCAATCCTGCCAGAGCGGCCCGCGCGGGGCTGGCACCGGCGGCCCTGATGGCCCTCCCCGGTACCCCGCGGGTCAGTATGTCGGCGCCGGCGCGCAAAACCGCGGGCCGGACGGAGCGCTGGCCGGAGCGCTGACGATGCGGGAGCGCCGCAGGTCCGCCGCAGGGCGGGAGATCACCGCGGGGCGCCGCGCACGGATCAGCCCGTGACCGGCCTTCGGAAGGGGTGCGGCGCGGCAGCGGGGCCGCGCTGCAAAAAAGCCCCGCCCGCCGGCAGGCAGGCAGGGCTTCCGTCTTGCATCAGCGACGCAGGCCGAGGCGCTGGATCAGCGTCTGGTAGCGGGCGACGTCGGTCTTCTTGAGGTGATCGAGAAGGCTGCGGCGCTGGCTGACCAGCTTCAGGAGGCCACGACGGGAATGGTTGTCCTTGGCGTGGGTCTTGAAGTGCTCGGTGAGGTTCACGATACGCTCGGAGAGCAGCGCGACCTGCACTTCCGGCGAACCGGTGTCGCCGGTCTTGGTCGCATACTCGGTGATGAGCGTCTGCTTGCGTTCGGCAGTGATCGACATCGGGGTGTCCTTTTGTCTTGCGGGCCCCGGAGGGCAACGGGTTGAGAGCCGCGCCGGTTCACCTGCACCAAAACCGCCCTGCCCCGGCCGCAGGCTGCGGCAGGGCGGGCGGCCCCGACAGGGATCGCGCGCGATTTCGGGGGACGGTCCTGCAGGCCGGCCCGGGACCGTCGAAGCGGTCCGCGTGCCGGGGCGCAGGTTCGCCCCGGTCCTCCTCCGCAGCCGGCCGAGCCGGGATGTCGTCCAGCACGGTCAGAGCGGAAGAAGCAAGCCGGGACCGGTAAAACCAGCCCCGCGCATGGGCGTGACTATGGTCACAATTGCGGCCGAAATACCAGCCGAATTAGGATCCTCGCCGCGCCGGGGCGAAATTTCCGCCCCGCCGCCGGTGCCCCTCAGCGGCGTGCCAGCGCCTGTTCCGGCTGCGCGGCATTGAACACGCGCCGCGGCACGAATTCACCCGCCTCGATGGAGCCGAGCGCTACCAGCCGGCCGGCCGACGTGGCATAGGCGGCATCGGTTTCCACCGGCGCGCCGCGTCCGCGCAGCAGCACCGACTGGCCGCGCCGCAGCCGGCTGGCATCGACCGGCGACAT
>NZ_DAISHT010000349.1:0-2299 GCF_036822375.1 Pseudoxanthobacter sp.
CCTGCGGCGAGCGGGCGGCCGGCTTCAGGGGGCCGACGGTGCGGGCTCGGCGGCGGCCTCGGCCGGCACGCTCTCGCTGCCGGCGGCTTCCGCGGCCGGGGCCGCCCCCTCCGACGGGGTTGCCACCGGCACGGTGTCGTCGTCGAGGTCGATGTCGTCGTTGGGATCGATGTCGAGGCCGCCGGCCGCCGCGAGGTTCTTTTCCACCTGCCGCAGCAGGCGGCGCAGGCGCTTGCGGTCCTTCTCGTCGATGCCGACGAGGGCTTCCTTTTCCAGCCGCTTCCACGCACGGTCGAGGTCGTCGAGCTTCTCGCGGCCGAAGGGGGTGAGGAACACGCGGGCCAGCCGCCCGTCGGTTTCGGAGGCCTGCCGCACCACGAAGCCCTGCGCGGACAGGCGCGAGATCATCTTCGTCACGGTCGGCGGCTGCACGCCGAGGGTGGTGGCAAGCTGGCTCATGGTCTGGCCGTCGGATTCGGCCAGCACCTTGAGCACGGTTTCCTGCCCGGCATGCAGCCCGAGGCGGCCGAGGTGGCTGTTGGCCCGGCCGCGGCTGGCCTTGGCGCTCTGCGCCAGACGATAGGTGACGGACTTGCGATAGTTGAAGCTCATGGCGGCTCCGCGGCGCTGGACGGAATTCAGAAGAGGCATATCCGCAAGCCGCAATGCGGCCTGCGGCGCATGCGGCCGGCGGGTTCGTAACACCCCGGCAGGGCACGCCGCCGGCCGGTTTTGCGGCCCGCTCCGGCGCACCTCCCTGCGGAGGCCTTCGCCGGCGAGCGGCACTCTAAGGGCGGATGTGCGACACGTTCATGACCGTTCGCCGCCGCGATGCTGCCGTTTCCGCCGCAAAAATCGGCCAAGCCGGCAAAGACCCGCCGCAACGGTGCCATCCCGCCGGCGCCGCGCCGGCCGGCATTGTTGCACGGCTCACGACCGTCTGTCGCGCCCCAGCGCGCCGCGGGCGGCGGCAAGGTGGTCCGGGGTCAGATGGCTGCGGACCAGCGTGATTGCGGTCAGCAGCACGGTCGCATCGTCGGTGAAGCCGACCGCGGGCAGGATGTCCGGCACCACGTCCGCCGGCAGCACGAAATAGGCGAGCGCCGCCAGCAGGGTGAGGCGGACCCGGTGCGGGGTGGCGGGGTCGAGGGCGCAGAAATAGGACGCCACCACGTCATCGGCGAAGGGAATGTGGCGGGCGGCCCGCCGCAGGGTCTGCCAGAACCCGCGCCGCACCGCCTCGGCCTGCGCCGCCCCGGCACGGCCGGCCGCGTCGCCGTCGGGCCCGAGGATGTCGCCCTCAAGGACGCTGGAAAAGGAGGTGTCTGTCATCGGCTTTTCTGGAACACTGCCGGCGGGCGTCATTGCGGCCGGGCTGTCGGAAGACCTCAGGTGGCGATTGCCGCCTCGCGATGCAAGGACGGAAGGGGAGCGGAAAATGACCAGACGACCGATTCGGGTGCTGTTCGTCTGCCTCGGCAACATCTGCCGCTCGCCGCTGGCCGAAGGCGCGTTTCGCCAGGCTGCCACGCTGGCGGGCGCCGGCGAGGCGTTTCTGGTCGATTCGGCCGGCATCTCGGATTTCCACGCCGGCGAGCCGCCGGATTCGCGCGCGGTGCGGATCGCCCGCGAGCGCGGCTACGACATTTCCGCCCGGACATCGCGGCCCGTGCGGGCGGCGGACTTCACCGCCTTCGACTATCTGCTGGCGATGGACCGCAGCAACCTGGCGGCCCTGAGCCGGCTGCGGCCGCCGGCCGCCACCGCATGGAGCGCCCTGCTGCTCGATGCCGCTCTGGGCCGGGCCGAGGACGTGCCCGATCCCTACACCGGCACGGCCGGCGATTTCACCCGCGTGGCCGAACTGGTGGAGGAGGCCGCACAGGCGCTGGTGCCGCGGCTGATCGCCGGGCGCTGATCCTCGGGCGGCTTCGTCAGCCTTTCCCTTCGTGAAAGTGGCTGAAGATGGTGCGGGCGAGGCTTTCGGAAATGCCCTCCACCTGTATCAGGTCGTCCACACCCGCGCGGCCGATGGCCTTGGCGGTGCCGAAGCGGTGCAGCAGCGCGCGCTTGCGCGCCGGGCCGATGCCGGCAATCTCGTCCAGCGGACTGGCGGTGAAGGCCTTCGCCCGCTTCGCCCGGTGGGTGCCGATGGCGAAGCGGTGCGCCTCGTCGCGCAGGCGCTGGATGAAATACAGCACCGGATCGCGCACCGGCAGGCGGAACGGCGTGCGCCCCGGCACATGGAATTCCTCGCGGCCGGCATCGCGGTCCACGCCCTTGGCGACGCCGACCATGG
>NZ_DAISHT010000350.1:0-2261 GCF_036822375.1 Pseudoxanthobacter sp.
TCCTCGAACACCGGCAGCACGGACTTGCGCGACACCGAGGTCCAGCAGCCGAAGGTGACGGCGACCTTGTCCTTGGTCAGCAGCTCGCGGGCCTTTTCGGCAAACAGCGGCCAGTTGGAGGCCGGATCGACGACGACGGCTTCCAGCTTCTTGCCGAGAAGGCCGCCCTTCTTGTTCTGCTCGTCGATCAGCATCAGCACGGTATCCTTCAGCGTGGTCTCGCTGATGGCCATGGTGCCGGAGAGGGAATGCAGGACGCCGACCTTGATGGTGTCTTCTTCGGCGTGAGCCGCCTGCGCGCCGGTGAAGGCCACCGCGCCGGCCATGGCGAGCGCGCCGACCACACGGCGCGCCTTGCTGATGAAGCGGGTGCCGAAGGCGGCCGACCGCTCGTGGTTCGATGACGACATCGAGTGTTCCCCTGATTTGCGAAAAGGCTTTTTTTGGGCAAAGGCCTGATCCAGCCGGGGAAAGTGTCAGGCCATATGCCGCCGGAACCTATACGTTGAATGACGTATGCCCGCCGCGGCGGGCCGGGAGCGGTGATCCATCATATTGAAATAGAAAGCGATTTCTGTCTGTCGCCGGGCGGCGGAAGGCGGTGCGGCGGCGCAGGCGCAATCGTGGCGCTGCGGTGTCGGGCGGCATCGCGATTGCATGGGCGATTGTGGCGGCTTAACACCGGCGCCGGCCCCCGGCGCGGGTGCCGGCAAACGCACCCACACACTGGCAGGCCATGGCGGGACGGCAACGCATTCTGCCGATCCGGCGGGAATATAACCGCTGGGTCGCCAACGAGACGCTGGAAGACTATGCCCTGCGCTTCACCGCCAAGCGGGCGCGGCGCTGGTCGGCCGGGCGCGTGGCGCAGACGGCCATCGGCGCCATTTCCTTTCTGGCGCTGGAGGCGATCGGCGGGGCGATCACGCTGTCCTATGGCTTCATCAACGCCATGGCGGCGATCGCCGCCGTCAGCGTTATCATTCTGGTCACCGGCATTCCCATCAGCCGCTATGCGGCGCGCTATGGCGTCGATATCGATCTGCTGACCCGCGGGGCAGGCTTCGGCTATATCGGCTCCACCGTGACCTCGCTGATCTATGCGAGCTTCACCTTCATCCTGTTCGCCATTGAAGCCTCGATCATGTCGTCGGCGCTGGAGCTGTGCTTCGGCATTCCGCTCTGGCTCGGCTACATCATCTCTTCGCTGGCGGTCATCCCGCTCGTCACCTACGGCATCGCCGGCATCAGCCGCTTCCAGTTGCTGACGCAGCCGGTGTGGATCGTGCTCAACATCCTGCCGTTCGTGTTCATCGTGCATCACGACTGGCCGGCGGTGACGGCGTGGTTCGCCTTCGGCGGCGTGCCCGGCGGGCCGCATTCGGCGCCGCAGTCCGGTTTCAGCCTGCTGCATTTCGGGGCGGCGGCCTCCGTCATCCTCGCGCTCATTCCGCAGATCGGCGAGCAGGTGGACTTCCTGCGCTTTCTGCCGCCGCGCGAGCGGGCGCGGGAGGCGCCGCGGCGCGGGCGGGGCTGGACGGCGGCGCTGCTGTTTGCCGGCCCGGGCTGGATCGTGCTCGGCGCGCCGAAGCTGGCGGCGGGGTCGTTTCTGGCGTTTCTGGCGCTGCGGGCGGGCGTGCCGGCAGACCATGCGGCCGAGCCGGCCTACATGTTTCAGGTGGCGTTTCAGTATGTGTTTTCCTCGCCGCAGGTGGTGATGGCGGTGACGGCCGCGTTCGTGGTGGTCTCGCAGCTCAAGATCAATGTCATGAACGCCTATGCCGGCTCGCTGGCGTGGTCGAATTTCTTCTCCCGCCTCACGCATTCCCACCCCGGACGTGTGGTGTGGCTGGTCTTCAATGTCGCCATCGCGCTGATGCTGATGGAGCTTGGCATCTACCGCGCGCTGGAGCGCACGCTCGGCGGTTTCTCGGTGGCCGCGGTGGCGTGGATCGGCGTGATGGTGGCCGATCTGGTGGTCAACAAGCCGCTCGGGCTGTCGCCGCCGGGCATCGAGTTCAAGCGCGCCCATCTCTACGATATCAATCCGGTCGGGGTCGGCGGTATGGGGCTGGCGGCGCTGGCGGGGCTGGTGGCGCTGTTCGGCGGCTTCGGTGCGGTGGCGCAGGCGATGGCGCCGTTCGTGGCGCTGGTGGTGGCGCTCGTCGCCACGCCCGCGCTCGCCTGGGCCACGAAGGGGCGCTATTATCTGGCCCGCAAGCCGCGCGCGCAGTGGATGCAGCGCACCGAAATCCGCTGTT
>NZ_DAISHT010000351.1:0-2219 GCF_036822375.1 Pseudoxanthobacter sp.
ATTTCTTGATGATCGTGGCCTCGTTGGTCTTTGCCATCGTCGGTCCGTCGCTTTCATGCTGCCGTGCCCGGTGCCGGGCAATTCCGTGCCGACGATAAGGGCTTCATCGCCGCCTTGCCACCGCTTTTGTGCACCACGGTGCCGGTGGCGGTGCGGCCTTCGCGCAACCGGCGGCGACAACGAACTACGGTTGAAACCCGAGTTGACTTGAGTGCCGCGCCCGGATCACATCTTCGCCGGGCGCGGGGCGCTGGTGGCGTGTCTCTCCCCCGGGAGACGGCACCGCCGGGCAACGTCATCCTGCAGTCGCGGGCCGGCGGCACATAAGGGCTGCGGCCGCGGCCCCGGACCGTCGCTGCACATGTCGCTGCACATGCAGACGGCCTTGAAAAATCAGCCGGTCTCCGGACCGGAAAAGGAAGCAGAGGACAGTAGGAAATGAGCCAGGGAATCGTGATCGCGAGCGCACTGCGCACGGCGGTTGGCAGCTTCAACGGGTCGTTCGCCACCACGCCGGCCCATGCCCTCGGCGCCGAGGTCATCAAGGCTGTCATCGGCGCGGCCAAGGTCGCCCCCGAAGAAGTGAACGAGGTCATTCTCGGCCAGGTGCTGACGGCCGCACAGGGCCAGAACCCGGCCCGTCAGGCTTCCATCGCCGCCGGCCTGCCGATCGCCACCACCGCGTGGGGCCTCAATCAGGTGTGCGGTTCGGGTCTGCGCGCCGTGGCGCTGGGCTATCAGCAGATCGCCACCGGCGATGCCGACATCATCGTGGCCGGCGGTCAGGAGAACATGAGCCTGTCGACCCATGCCGCCTATCTGCGGGCCGGCCAGAAGATGGGCGGCCTTGAACTGATCGACACCATGATCCGGGACGGCCTGTGGGATATCTTCAACGGCTACCACATGGGCATCACGGCCGAGAACGTCGCCAAGGAATATGAGATCACCCGCGAGGTGCAGGACGCCTTCGCCCTTGCCTCCCAGAACAAGGCCGAGGCCGCCCGGGCCGCCGGCAAGTTCAAGGACGAGATCGTTCCGATCACGGTGAAAGACCGCAAGGGCGACAAGATCATCGACAGCGACGAATATATCCGCGCCGGCGCCACCATCGACGCCATGACCAAGCTGCGCCCGGCCTTCGCCAAGGACGGCACCGTCACCGCCGGCAATGCGTCGGGCATCAACGACGGCGCCGCCGCCGTGGTGCTGATGACCGAGGCCGAAGCCGCCCGCCGCGGCATCACCCCGCTCGCCCGCGTGGCGTCGTGGGCCACCGCCGGCGTTGACCCGAAGGTCATGGGCACGGGTCCGATCCCGGCGTCCAAGAAGGCGCTGGCCAAGGCCGGCTGGTCCGTCGACGACCTCGATCTGGTGGAAGCCAACGAGGCCTTCGCCGCGCAGGCCTGCGCCGTGAACAAGACCCTCGGCTGGAACACCGACATCGTCAATGTCAACGGCGGCGCCATCGCCATCGGCCACCCGATCGGCGCTTCGGGCGCGCGCATCCTCGTCACCCTGCTGCACGAGATGAAGCGCCGCACCGCCAAGAAGGGTCTGGCCACGCTGTGCATCGGCGGCGGCATGGGCATTGCCCTGACCGTCGAAGCGCTCTGAGGTGCGCAAGGGCCGCTGCCGGATCGCCGATCCGCGCAGGCGGCCCGCCGCACAAGCCCCGGGCCGGCCGGTGAGCCGTTCCGCCGCGCTGCGTTGCGGCGGAAACGGAGGGTGACGGCCGGTCCTGTCGGAGACTGCCCCCGCGGCCCGCCCGGCGCGATGCGCCGGACGGACGCCGCGGACGAGCCAACAAAAAAGCGCACGGTCAGGCCGGCCGCTGCGCACTGCCTCAAGGAGAGAGACTATGGGTAAGGTGGCGTTGGTCACTGGTGGAACGCGCGGCATCGGTGCTGCGATCTCGGTTGCCCTCAAGGACGCCGGCTATGCCGTGGCGGCGACCTATGCCGGCAACGTGGAAGCCGCGACCAAATTCAGCGAAGAAACCGGCGTGTCCGTGTTCCGCTGGGACGTGTCGCACCCCGATGAGTGCGTTGCCGGCATCGCCGAAGTCGAAAAGGCGCTCGGCCCGGTCGATGTGCTGGTCAACAACGCCGGCATCACCCGCGATGCCACGCTGCACAAGATGACCTATCAGCAGTGGTCGGAAGTGATCCGCACCAACCTCGATTCCATGTTCACCATGACCCGCCCGGTCATCGAGG
>NZ_DAISHT010000352.1:0-2172 GCF_036822375.1 Pseudoxanthobacter sp.
ACATCACGATGGCGGTGACGTTGACCGGCTGCTTCTGCACGGCGCCCTGAATGGCATCGCCGGCGGCCAGCGCGACGGAGGGCAGAAGCAGGGCGGCAGCGGCCACGGCCGCCGGAACAAGCGCAGCGCGGCGGCTCATCGCGTCGCCTCCTCGATGATGGCCCGGGTGGCGCGGTCGAACGGGCCGTTGGCCCGCGCGGTGTAGATGCCCGTCATGATGAAGGCGAAGATCTGCACGCAGAAGCCGCCGATGATGCCGATTGTCCAGACCCCGCCCTGAACGACGGGCGTTGCAAACAACGCCGGCGTGCCGATGGCCACGATCACGAAGATCGCATAAACGCCGAGCACGATGAACGACAGCGTCAGAGAAAAGCGGTTCCGGCGCGCCACTAATTCTGCAAAGCGCGGATCTGCGGCAATCTTGTCATAAGCTGACTTCAACTAAAGTCCTCCCGATATCACTGACCGGCACGGCAGTGTGATTAAGGCCCTCATAGCAGTGCGGAAACTGTTCTCAACCCCGACTTTGGTCGCGTGCGCAGAACATGCCTGTGAAGGCGAAAGTCGGTGTTGTAAAGTCGCTGAATTATTTGCAGGAAAATCTTCGCCTGTCGGCGTCGCGGCCGTGCGGGCCGATTATTCTTGTCGGGCCGCGACATATGACAGTGGCAGGAGCGAGCCGCCGCCGGCGATTCAGCAGAAACGCCTCCGTGCCTGTCAAAGGCAGGCTGGCCGGCCCGGGCCGGCGCGGCTCTGCGCGGCGGCCGGGCGCGGCGCTGCGGCGGCCGCAGGCGGGACGACCTGTCGCATGGCCGCGACAGGTGGCGACAGGGCGGTGTCCTTACGCCGGCGGCACGAAACGGTCGAGCAGTGTCATGAGCCGGCGCAGCGCAGCCTCGCAGGCGGGCCGCAGGCCGTGACAATAACCGGTGTAGGTGGCGGCCGGCAGCCGCAGGTCGGCCGCGCCCAGCGCATGGGCGCAGGCCGTGCCGTGCCTGCGCCGGCCCCATTCCCGCAGGCAGTGGGCGAACGGCCGCGGGTCGGCTTCCCAGTCGTGGAAGGCGGGCCGGGTTTCGCCGGCCGCCGGCGGATCCGAGGGTTCCGGTCCGGCGGCGACCGGCGCGGGCCGGCTGCGCAGCCGCTTCAGCCGGTCTTTCCGCCGTGTGGCGATCTCGTCGGGCGTGGAGCGGGTGGGCGGCATGTCGGCGAGTACGGCAGCCATGGCGGCCGTCAGCGCCGCACCGCTCACCGGCCGCCGGGCCGGCGGCTGTTCGCTGCCGCCCGCCCCGTCCGGCACGGCGGGCGACAGTGCGGCCGGCGTCTCGGCGAGGGCAGCCTGCGGGCGGGGGGCGGGCTCCTGATCCATGGCGGCGTACGGTCTCTCTCGTGCTGATCGCCTGCGGCCGGGCCGGGCAGGCGGCGGGGCGCGGGCGGGGCGTTCATGCTGCCTGCGATAGCGCGCAATTGCTGCCAAGCCCTCAACATCCCCGCATCATCCCCCCATCCGGCTGCGGCCGCTTGTTCTGTATCGACAGCAGACTGGCAGAACGGCGGTGTCGTCATGTCGAATGGCTGCCCCATTTCCGGTCCCGATGCCGCGCGGCGGTCCCGATGCCGCGGCGGTGTTCCGCGATCCGCGCAGCCGGCCGGCGCTGGCTGTGTTAAGCGCTCCTGGCGCGCCGAGCGCGGCCGGCGATGCACTAACGGCGCCCCCCGGGCCTGAGCCGTGCACACCGGCCGGCGATGGCCGTCCGTGGGCCGGCCCGGCGGCGAGGGCGCAATGGCGGCAGCCTTTGCCCTGACGATAGGCCTTGCGCGGCAGTCCGTGCAGCGGGTGCCGGACGATCTGGTCTGCCGGCGTCGGATCGCCTGTCGCCCCAAACGGTCGCCTGTCGCCCCAACTCCGGCCACAAGCGGACCCATCCGGCCGCGCTGGCGGCGGACGCGGCGGCGCTGTTCGCCACCGTCCCGGCGCAACGGGCGGCAATGGCGGATTCGCTTCTGTCCGCGCTGGCCGGCGACAGCCCTTCCGCGTGCGCCGCAACCCTGCGCGGGCCGGCGAATGCACCGGAAGGCGTTGTTTGCCACCGTCGCGGTGCAATGGGCGGCAACGGCGGATTCGCTTCTGTCCGCGCTGGCCGGCGCCGGCGCCGTGGGGCGCGCCGCAAC
>NZ_DAISHT010000353.1:0-2168 GCF_036822375.1 Pseudoxanthobacter sp.
TTCATCGGCGGCGGGCGATGCTCCGGCAAGGGAGACGGCACTGCGCCTGCAATTGGTTGTTCCAGGGTCAACCCTGACCGCGACTGGTGCACGGCTCCGGCTTTCGGCCACAGCAACGACACCGGCTCTGGCCAAGCCCGGCGCAGAAGCACACGCGCAGTCGGTCCCTGATCGGAGGTCGGGTTCCTATACGGGCGCCCTGCCGCCGCGTCAAGCGTGTGCGGGGCGAAAGCGGCCGCGAATCGGCGGTTTCCGGGCGTCTTTCAGCGTGCGGCCAGGCGGCGGCGGGCCGGCCGGGTGGCCAGATCCACCACCAGCGCCGCCACGCCGCACACCGCGATGACGACGGCGAACGGCCACACCGACTCGGCCAGCAGGTGGCCGGCGACAAGGCCGGAAAGCGCGCCGGACCCCATCTGCAGCACGCCGAGCAGCGACGACGCCGCCCCTGCCCGCTCCGGAAAGGGCATGATGGCCCCCGCCGTGCCCTGCGGCATGCCGATGCCGACGCCGACCATGTAGATCATCATCGGAATCAGGATCTCCAGCGGATGGCCGGGCCCGAACAGCGCGCCGGCGAGAATCAGCAGCCCGCCCGCCGCATTGAGCGCGGTGCCGAATCCAAGGCCCCGCACCAGCCCGAATCGCCCCGACAGCCGCGTGCCGAGGAACGTGCCGGCAACGAACGACAGCGCCGTTGCCGCAAAGGCAACGCCGAACAGCGTCGGGGTCAGCCCGTAATGGGCCTGCAGCACGAACGAGGCACCGGAGATGTAGGCGAACAGCCCGGCGAAGCACAGGCAGCAGATGGCGGTATAGACGCGGAACGGCAGCGCGCGCAGGCACACCCCGAACGAGGCGAAGGCCAGCGTCAGCGACACCGCCGGGGCCTTCTGCGGCACGGTTTCCGGCAGGCTGACCAGCGCCGCCACCCAGATCAGCGCGGCGAGCACCCCCATGGCATAAAATGAGGCCGGCCAGCCGAACAGGCTGCCGAGCACACCGCCGACGGTGGGGGCCAGCGCCGGCACCAGACCGGCGATGGACCCCATGCGCGCCAGTTCCCGCACCGCCCGCTGGCCGGAAAACACATCGCGCACGATGGAGCGCGACAGCACCACCGGGCCGGCCGCCCCCAGCGCCTGCAGAAAGCGCACCGCGATCAGCGTGCCGATGGTGGGCGACAGCGGGGCGAGAAAGCAGGTGACCACGAACACCGCCAGCGAGGCCAGCAGCACCGGCCGGCGCCCGAAGCGGTCGGCGAGCGGGCCGAACACCGGCATGGCCACCGCATAGCCGAACATGAACGCCGACAGCGTGATCTGCACGGTGGCCGGATCGCTGCGATAGTCCGCGGCGATGGCCGGCAGCGACGGCAGATAGATGTCGGTCGCCACCGGGCTTATGGCGGAAAGGCCGGCCAGCATGGCGGTGAAGGCAAGGGTACCGGGGCGTAACACGGTCGGAAGCCTCGAAGGCAGGGGGGCACGGGCACTGGGCACGGGCACGCGGCACAGGCTCCGGAGCGGTCTCCGCCACGGGGCCGGGCTCAGGGCGGGGCCGGTGCCCGGGGAGAGCGGCCTCCGGAGAGGCGGGCAACGCCCGCGGACACGGCCGGCCGCAGACGCAGAAAAAGCGAAAGGCGCCCCCGGCCAGCCCGGCAGGCGCCCAGAAAAGGCAAAGGCCGGTCGCTTTGCGGACCGGCCTTCACGAAGTGTCGGATCAAGGCGCGGCAGTCCCCGGCCCTTGCGGCCGCGGCGCCGGAAGCCCTCACTCGGCCGCGACGGCCGGCTTGCGGACTTCCTTCTTCTCCACGATGCGGGCCGCCTTGCCGGTCAGGCCGCGCAGGTAATAGAGCTTCGCGCGGCGCACCTTGCCGCGGCGCACCACGTCCACCGACTCGATGATCGGGGAGTAGACGGGGAACACGCGCTCCACGCCCTCGCCGTAGGAGATCTTGCGGACGGTGAAGCTCTCGTTGAGGCCGCCGCCCGAACGGGCGATGCACACGCCTTCATAGGCCTGCACGCGGGTGCGGGTGCCTTCGGTCACGCGCACGTTCACCTTCACGGTGTCGCCGGGAGCGAAGGTCGGCAGCACGCGCTTGGCCTCAATGGCAGCGATCTGCTCGCGTTCCAGTTCTGCGATGATGTTCATGGGTCTCGTCT
>NZ_DAISHT010000354.1:0-2141 GCF_036822375.1 Pseudoxanthobacter sp.
GGGGAGCGCCGGCACCGGGCGGCTTTCCGCCGCCGGCCTCAGCCGGCACCGGGCCGGCCGGGGCCTGTGCGCACGGATCGGGCCGGGACCGGACCTGATCGGGTAGGAGCGGGGCCGGCCGCTGTCAATGTTTTCTTTGCTTTCGCAGCCCGCCTTGCCTATTGCTTTGCCCCGGCGGCGGGCGGAAAGTTCGCGCCGCCGGCCGGCCGGCCTCTCCCGGCCGCGAGCCCGGGCAGCCCGCGAAAGGCCGGCCGGGCCCCGCCACACGGCCTGTTTTCCATTTCGAGTCTCATGTCGTCATGACCAGCATCACCCGTCCCGAAGGTCCGAGCCCCAAGCCGGGCATCCGCGCGATCGCGCCCTATGTGCCCGGCAAGTCCTCCACGGGGTCCGGCGGACGGGTCTGGAAGCTCTCGTCCAACGAAAATCCGCTGGGCGCCCCGCCGGCGGCGGTTGCCGCCGCGCAGCAGGCCATTGCCGGCGGCATCGAGTTCTACCCCGCCCCCGGCGCCCCGGCGCTGCGCGCCGCCATCGCGCGCCGCTACGGGCTGGATGAAGAGCGGATCGTCTGCTCGTCCGGCTCCGACGAACTGATCGCGCTGCTGTGCAACGGCTATCTCGCGCCCGGCGACGAGATGGTGCAGACGGTGCACGGCTTCAACATCTATGCGATCCAGACGCTGGCCGCCGGCGGCACGCCGGTGTTCGCCCCGGAAAATAACCTGACGACCGATGTCGACGCCGTGCTGGCCGCGGTGACGGAGCGCACCCGGCTCGTCTTCATCGCCAATCCCAACAATCCGACCGGCACCTACAGTCCGGCCAGCGAGATGAAGCGGCTGGCGCAGGCGCTGCCGCGCAACGTGCTGCTCGTCATCGACGCCGCCTATGCGGAATATGTGCAGGCCGGCGACTACGACTGCGGGCTGGATCTCGCCACCACCATGGATAACGTGGTGATGACGCGCACGTTCTCCAAGATTCACGGCCTCGCCGGCCTGCGCATCGGCTGGCTTTACGGCCCGGCGCCGGTGGTGGACACCGTCAACCGCATCCGCGGGCCGTTCAACCTCTCCACCCCGGCCATCGCCGCCGGCGTGGCGGCGATGGAAGACAGCACCCACGAGGCGGCGTCCGTGGCCCACAACGCGGTGTGGCTGCCGCGCACGGCCCGGGCGCTGGAAGGCCTTGGCCTGACGGTGACGCCGGGTGCCGGCAACTTCGTGCTGGTGCACTTTCCCGACGAGGACGGCCACCGCGCGCCGGATGCCGACCGGGCGCTGCAGGCCGCCGGCATTCTGGCCCGGCGCATGGAGAGCTATCACCTGCCCAATGCGCTGCGCATCACCATCGGCGCACCCGAGGCGATGGAACTGACCATCGCCACGCTGGCGCGCTTCCTCGGCCGCACCTGACGGCCCCTTTTCCGTGCCTTTCCTGCGCGGCGCGGGCCGGCCCGCCGGCCCCCGCGCGAAAGGCCTGCTCCAAGGACACTGACCCGTGGTTTCCGCTTCTGATCCGGCTGCCACGCCGGCCCTGTTCCGCCGCATCGCCATCGTCGGCATCGGCCTCATCGGCTCCTCGCTGGCGCGCGCCGCGCTGGCCCGCGGCCTCGCCGCCGAAGTGGCGCTGGCCGACAGCGACCCCGCCGTCGTCGCCCGTGCCGAGGATCTCGGCATCGGCACCGAGTTTCACCTCGATGCCGCGGCAGCGGCGCGGGGAGCGGATCTCGTCGTCTCCTGCGTGCCGGTGGGCGCCTGCGGCAGCATCGCCGCGGCCATCGCGCCCGTGCTCCGGCCCGGCGCCATCGTCTCCGATGTCGGCTCGGTCAAGGGCGCGGTCATCGAGCGCATGGGGCCGCACCTGCCGCCGGGCGTGCATTTCGTGCCCGCTCACCCGGTTGCCGGCACCGAGTTCTCCGGCCCCGACGCCGGCTTCGCCGAACTCTTCGAGGGCCGCTGGTCGATCCTGACCCCGCCCGCCGGCAGCGATCCGCAGGCCGTGGCACAGGTCCAGGCCTTCTGGGAGGCCATGGGCGCGAACGTGGAAGTGATGACGGCCGAGCACCACGATCTGGTGCTGGCCATCACCAGCCACCTGCCGCACCTCATCGCCTACAACATCGTGCGCACCGCCGCCGA
>NZ_DAISHT010000355.1:0-2109 GCF_036822375.1 Pseudoxanthobacter sp.
TTTCTGTTTCTGTTTTCGTTTCTGTCATGGCGATGGCCGGTCATGGTGATGGCTGCACTGCGGTCACGGTTGCGCGTTGCCATGGTTGCGCGTTGCCATGGAAGGCTGATCCGCTCAGGTTGCTTTTGTCCGCGCGGGCGCTTGCCCCGCTGCGGACGGGGCTTTTCGTCGTCAATAAGGGGCACGCCGTAATGAAGGCGAAGTCGCTGTTTCTGGCTGCCGGCATCACGGCCGCCGTTCTTGCCGCCGGCGTCGGCGGCGGGGCCTTTGTTTCCGGGGCTGCGGCACAGGCCGGCGGCCCGGGCGCCATGCCGCCGCCCGCGGTTGGCGTGATCACGGCAACCCCGAAGGATGTGCCTCTCGTCTATGACTATGCCGGCCGCGTGTCGGCGTTCCGCGAGGTGGAGGTGCGCGCGCGCGTGGCGGGCGTGCTGCTGTCGCGCAATTTCGTCGAGGGCGCGGCGGTGAAGGAAGGGGACATCCTCTTCCGCATCGATCCGGCGACCTATGAGGCCGACGTGGCGCGGGCGGCGGCGCAGGTGCAGCGCGCCGAGGCCGGCCTGCGGCAGGCGGAGGCCGATGCCGAGCGTGCCAACCAGCTGTTCGAGCGCAAGTTCGGCACCGAGAAGGCGCGCGACGATGCGGCGGTCGCCGTCGATACCGCCAAGGCCGATCTGGCGGTGGCGCGGGCGCAGCTGAAGACCTCGCAGATCAATCTCGATTACACCACCGTGCGCGCGCCGATCACCGGCATCACCTCGCTCAAGGTCATCCCGGAAGGCGGTCTCGTCGGCACCAACCCGTCCGACAGCCTGCTGACCCGCATCACCCAGCTCAATCCGGTCTACGTGAACTTCTCCTTCACCGATGCCGAGGCCGCGGAAATCCGCTCGCTGGTCGAAAGCGGACGGGTGGTGATGAAAACCCCCGGCCGGCTTTCCGTGCAGCTCACCCAGCCGGACGGCGAGCCCTATCCCGTCGCCGGCTTCGTCGACTTCACCGACCGCAATGTCGATCTGCAGACCGGCACGATCCGCGCCCGCGCTGAATTTGCCAACCCGGACAGCATGTTGCTGCCGGGCCAGTTCGTGCGCGCGGCGATCGGCGGCATGACGCTGAAGGATGCCGTCCTCATTCCGCAGAAGGCCGTGATGCAGGGGCCGATGGGCACCTTCGTCTACACCGTCGGGCCGGAATCGAAGGCCGTCATCACCCCGGTCGAACTCGGCCGTGAGGTCGGTCAGGACTGGATCATCCGCGCAGGCCTGAAGGGCGGCGAGCAGGTGATCGTTTCCGGCGTGATGAAGGTGCGCCCCGGCGCGCCGGTGAAGCCGGAATCGGTCGCTCCCACCGGTGCCGATGCTGCCGACAAGGCGGCCGGCGCCCAGAAGACCACCGCGGTCGAACCCGCTGCCGCTGAGAAGAAGGCTGAGTGATGGGATCGCGCTTTTTCATCGAACGGCCGGTCTTTTCCGCCGTCATCTCAATCCTGATCGTGCTCGCGGGCCTGGCCGCGATGCGTGTGCTGCCGATCGCGCAATATCCCGAGATCGTGCCGCCGCAGGTGGTGGTTTCCGCCAATTACCCCGGCGCCAACGCCGAGGTGGTGGCCCAGACGGTGGCTGCGCCCCTTGAGCAGCAGATCAACGGCGTCGACGGCATGCTCTACATGCAGTCGACCAACTCCTCGTCCGGCACCATGACGCTGACGGTGACCTTCCAGATCGGCACCAATCCCGATCAGGCCACCATCAACGTCAACAACCGCGTTCAGCGCGCCCTTTCCACCCTGCCGCAGGAAGTGCAGCGTCAGGGCGTGAAGGTGGACAAGCGCGCCAGCTCGATTCTGGCCGTGCTGACGATGACGTCGGACAATCCGCAGTTCGATTCCATCTATGTGTCGAACTATGCGCTGCTCAACGTCATCGACGAACTGAAGCGCGTGCCGGGCATCGGCGATGCGGCGCTGTTCGGCGCGCAGAACTATTCGATGCGCGTCTGGCTCGATCCCGACAAGCTCGCCCAGTTCGACCTGACGCCGGCCGATGTCGATGCCGCCATCCGCGAGCAGAACGCCCAGTTCGCCGCCGGCCGCTTCGGCAATCCGCC
>NZ_DAISHT010000356.1:0-2063 GCF_036822375.1 Pseudoxanthobacter sp.
CTGTTCGGCGCCGGCAAGATGTTCCTGCCGCAGGTGGTGAAGTCGGCCCGCGTGATGAAGCAGGCGGTGGCCTGGCTGATGCCGTTCATGGAAGAGGAAAAGCGCCTCTCGGGTGCCGCCAGCGCGCCGGCGCAGGCCAAGATCGTGCTGGCCACCGTCAAGGGCGATGTGCACGACATCGGCAAGAACATCGTCGGCGTCGTGTTGCAGTGCAACAATTACGAGGTGGTCGACCTCGGCGTGATGGTGCCGGCGGCGACCATTCTGGAGCGGGCCAAGGCGGAGAAGGCCGATGTGATCGGCCTGTCCGGCCTGATCACGCCTTCGCTCGACGAGATGTGCCATGTGGCGGCGGAGATGGAGCGCGAGGGCTTCGCGGTGCCGCTGCTGATCGGCGGGGCGACCACCAGCCGGGTGCACACGGCGGTCAAGATCAATCCCAACTACAGCCGCGGGCAGGCGGTTTATGTGACGGATGCCAGCCGCGCCGTCGGCGTGGTCTCGCGCCTGCTGTCGGACCGCGATGCCTATGTTGCGGAGATCCGCACCGAATATCAGACGGTGGCGGAATCCCATGCCCGCGCGCAGGACGACCGCCGCCGCCTCTCGCTGGCAGAGGCACGGGCGAAGGCCCCGAAGCTCGACTGGCAGGGCTACACGCCCGTGCGCCCGCGCTTTCTCGGCACGCGGGTGTTCCGCGACGTGCCGCTCGACAAGATCGTGCCCTATATCGACTGGACGCCGTTCTTCGCGGCCTGGGAGATCCGCGGCACCTATCCGCTCCTGTTCGACGATCCGAAGGTGGGGCAGGCGGCGCGCACGCTCTATAACGATGCACAGCGCATGCTGGCGCAGCTGGTGCGCGAGCGCTGGCTGACGGCAAACGGCGTGGTCGGCTTCTGGCCGGCCAATGCCGAGGGCGACGACATCGTGCTCTATACCGACGACAGCCGCACCGAGAAACGCGCCACCCTGCACACCCTGCGCCAGCAGATGACGCGCTCCACCGATCGCGGCAACGTGGCGCTGGCGGATTTCGTGGCGCCGGCCGGTTCGGGCATCGCCGATTATGTCGGCGGGTTCGCCGTCACCGCCGGGCTCGGCGAGGAGGCCGTGGCCGAGCGCTTCTCCCGCGCCAACGACGACTATTCCAAGATCCTGTCGCAGTCGCTGGCCGACCGGCTGGCGGAGGCCTTTGCCGAGGCGATGCACGCCCGTGTGCGCCGCGAGCTCTGGGGCTATGCCGCCGGCGAGGCGCTGGATTATCCCGACATCATCGCGGAGAAATATCAGGGCATCCGCCCGGCACCGGGTTATCCCGCCCAGCCCGACCACACCGAAAAGGCAACCCTGTTCGGCCTGCTCGATGCCGAGGCGGCAACCGGCATCCGCCTGACCGAAAGCTATGCGATGTGGCCGGCCTCCGCCGTCTCCGGGCTCTATTTCGCCCATCCGCAGAGCCATTATTTCGGCGTCGGCCGCATCGAGCGCGATCAGGTGGCGGATTATGCCGCCCGCAAGGGCATGGCGCTGGCGGAGGCGGAACGCTGGCTTGCGCCGATCCTCGCCTACGATCCGGCCCGTCTCAGCGCCGCCTGAGACCGCCGTCACCGCCGACCCTGAACGCCGCCGGTGCGAGGGAATCCCTTGCGCGGGCGGTGTTCGCGTTTTAGTCCGGGAAAGGCCGGGCGCCCGCGGGGCGCTGCCGGCCTTGATGCCATTGGGGAGGGGACCGGCCATGACCGGCACCGCAATAACCAGCGATCAGGTGGACGCGCGCCGCCGCAAGGTGCTGTTCCGCGCCTGGCACCGCGGCATGCGCGAGATGGACCTGCTGCTCGGCTCTTATGTCGATGCCCGCATCGTCAACTGGAGCGAAGCCGATCTGGCCACCTTCGAGGCGCTGATGGATGTGCCGGACCAGACGCTGTTCGGCTGGATCGTGGGCCGCATGCCCATCGACGAGGAACACGACACCGCCGTGTACCGCGATTTCCTCCGGTTCCATTCCGGCACCGAGATCGCCAAGGGACTCTACGACCTATGACCCGCCCGCCCTTCGC
>NZ_DAISHT010000357.1:0-2060 GCF_036822375.1 Pseudoxanthobacter sp.
TCGATCCCAAGGGAGAGCGCCTCAATGGCTGAGACGAACCTCGCCCGGCGGCCGGCGCTGGCCACCCTCGCCCCCTCCGGCGCACCGGAGACCGCAACGGTTCTGGTGCTGCCGCCGGCAACCCGCTTCGCCCTGCGCATCGATCCGGCAGAAGCCGCGGCGATCGGCACGGCCGCGGAATTCGATCTGACGGGGCCCATCAACTCCGTGCGCGGCGGCGGCGACCGCCTCGCCGTGCGCACCGGGCCCGACGAATGGCTGCTGATTGCCGCCGACGGCGAGGGACTGGCGCTGGAAGCCGCTCTCTCGGCGGCGTTCGGCGCGGTGTTCCATTCGCTGGTGGATATCTCCCACCGCAACGTCGCCCTTCAGCTTTCCGGCCCTGCGGTGGCGGATGTGCTGAATGCCGGCTGTGCGCTGGACCTTTCCGACGGGGCCTTTCCGCCGGGTTCCGCCACCCGCACCCTGCTGGGCAAGAGCGAAATCGTGCTGATCCGCCCGGCCGACGACAAGGGCTGGCGGGTGGAGTGCTGGCGCTCGTTCTCGCCTTATGTGCAGGCGTACCTCAACGAGGCCGCCCGCTGAACTGCCGTGTCCGGTCCGCGGCGCACGGCACGCGGACCCGATACCGCAGCCTGAAAGACACCCGGACGGGGGCGGCAGGCCCGCCGCGGCACCGGCCCTGCCCGGAATGAAAGACCCGCGGTATGCCCGCGGCGCGACGGGCCCCGGCACCCCGATGTCGGCCGTCTCCATCTCTGCCGCACCGTTCTTGCCGCGCCGCCCTTGCTGCCCCTGGGCAAAACCGCCGGGGTTCAGACGGGCCGGGCCGGCGGATCAGACCGCAGGACGCACCGCCGCCGGTTTCGCCGGGGCGCCCCGCAGAAAATGGCGGCGCTGTGCCGGCCTTGCGCTTTGCCGGCCCGGCGACACCCCCGCCGGTCGCCGTGCCGATGGCCCTGACGGGCCGGCTTTTGGGGCCGGCATCAGGCACCGTGCCCCCGATGACGACGCCCGAGGCGGGCGCTTTCAGATCCGTTCC
Source organism: Pseudoxanthobacter sp. (assembly GCF_036822375.1). Classification (NCBI taxonomy): domain Bacteria; kingdom Pseudomonadati; phylum Pseudomonadota; class Alphaproteobacteria; order Hyphomicrobiales; family Segnochrobactraceae; genus Pseudoxanthobacter; species Pseudoxanthobacter sp. The sequence continues at coordinate 1,043 of NZ_DAISHT010000357.1, forward strand.
CTCCACGCCCGGAGCCCATCCGCATGATCAGCGCGTTCGAGCTCTTCAAGATCGGTATCGGCCCCTCAAGCTCGCACACCGTCGGGCCGATGGTGGCCGCCCTGCGCTTTCGCGAGGAGGTCGCGCCGATTGCCGGCGTCGCCCGCATCGCTGCCACGCTGTTCGGCTCGCTGGCATGGACCGGACGCGGACACAGCACCGACACAGCCGTCATTCTGGGCCTGCTCGGCGAGGTGCCGGCCACGCTCGATCCCGATGCCGTTGCCGGCCTCATCGCCGCTCAGGCCGCTGACGGCACGCTGCTGCTGCCGGGCGCCGGGCCGGTTGCCTTCGTGCCGGACCGCGACCTCGCCTTCGATTTCCAGACCCTGCTGCCCGGCCACAGCAACGCCCTGCGCTTTACCGCATTCGATGCCCGCGGGGACCTGCTGCACGAGCGGGTGTTCTATTCCGTCGGCGGCGGCTTTGTGGTGGCGGAGGGCGAGAATGCGGCCGTCGAGACCGGCGTTGCACCGCCGTTTCCGTTCGCCTCCGGCGCGGCGCTGCTGGCCCTCACCGACCGCCACCGCCTGACCATCGCCGACGTGCAGATGGCCTATGAGAAAGCCCTGCGGCCGGAAGCCGAAGTCATCGCCGATCTCGACCGTATCCGCGACACGATGTTCGCCTGCATCGACCGCGGCCTTGCCCAGAGCGGCCCGCTGCCCGGCCGGCTGAATGTGGAGCGCCGGGCGGGCAAGCTCTACAAGACCCTCAACGATCACCGCACCGGCGGCACGCGGCCGGCCCACGAGGTGATGGACTGGGTGGCGACCTTCGCCATTGCCGTCAACGAGGAGAACGCCGCCGGGGGCCGCGTGGTGACGGCCCCCACCAACGGCGCGGCCGGCATCATTCCCGCCACGCTGCGCTATTTCCGCGATTTCTGCCCGGAATACAGCCTGAAGCGCAGCCGCGACTTCCTGCTGACAGCGGCGGCCATCGGCTCGCTCATCAAGCGCAATGCCTCCATTTCCGG
>NZ_DAISHT010000358.1:0-2059 GCF_036822375.1 Pseudoxanthobacter sp.
GGTCGATGGCCTTGTCGGGCAGGAAGCGGTCGGTGATGTAGCGGTTCGACAGCGTTGCCGCCGCCACCAGCGCAGAGTCGGTGATCCGCACGCCGTGGTGCAGCTCATACTTCTCCTTCAGGCCGCGCAGGATGGAGATGGTGTCTTCCACCGTCGGCTCGGTGACGAACACCGGCTGGAAGCGGCGGGCGAGCGCCGGATCCTTCTCCACATATTTGCGGTACTCATCCAGCGTCGTGGCGCCCACGCAGTGCAGTTCGCCGCGCGCCAGCGCCGGCTTGAGCAGGTTGGAGGCATCCATCGCGCCATCGGACTTGCCCGCCCCGACGAGGGTGTGCATCTCGTCGATGAACAGGATGATGCCGCCCTCGGCCGCCTGAATCTCCGACAGCACGGATTTCAGCCGTTCCTCGAACTCGCCGCGATATTTGGCGCCGGCAATCAGGGCCCCCATGTCGAGGGCCAGCAGGCGCTTGTCCTTCAGGCTCTCCGGCACGTCGCCGTTGACGATGCGCAGCGCCAGCCCTTCCGCAATCGCGGTTTTGCCGACGCCCGGCTCGCCGATCAGCACCGGGTTGTTCTTGGTGCGCCGCGACAGCACCTGAATGGTGCGGCGGATCTCGTCGTCACGGCCGATGACCGGATCGAGCTTGCCGTCGCGCGCGGTCTGGGTCAGGTCGCGGGCATATTTCTTCAGCGCGTCATAGCCGCTTTCGGCCGAGGCATTGTCGGCGGTGCGACCCTTGCGCAGGTCTGCGATGGCGGCCTCAAGCCGCGCCGGGGTCACGCCGGCGGTCTTCAGGATTTTCGCCGTGTCGGCATCGCTTTCGCTGGCCAGCGCCAGCAGCAGCCGCTCCACGGTAACGTAGCTGTCGCCGGCCTTCTTGGCCAGCCGCTCCGCCGCCTCGAACACCTTCGCCGTGGGTGCGGCAAGATAAAGCTGCCCGGCGCCGCCGGAAACCTTCGGCAGCTTCGCCAGAGCCTGCTCCGTGGCACTGAGAGCGGCGCGGGCATCGCCGCCGGCGCGCTCGATCAGGCCGGAGGCAAGGCCTTCCGGGTCGTCGAGCAGCACTTTCAGCAGGTGCTCCGGCAGGAACTGCTGGTGCCCCTGCCCCAGAGCCCCGGTCTGGGCCGACTGGATGAAGCCGCGGGCGCGCTCGGTATAGATCTCAGGATTCATCTGTCATCTCCTTCCCGCCCCGTCACCCTTGAGGCATGACGGGCGTCGCGGATTGCGGAGCCGGTCTGCGGCCTCCGCCGGCGCCGCCTCGGGCGGGCGCTGTTCGTCATATGGTGTTGCACATCGGCAACGGAAGGGGGGCGCGGCCGGAAAGCTCAATTTTCTTGCCATCCCGCGCCACAGGGCCCGCGCCGCAGGCCGCAACCCTTTGCAGGAAAATCCCGTTCCGGGCATCGCCCGACCGGAAGCGCCCGGCCCCAACAAGAAAGGCCCCGGCAATGCCGGGGCCTTCTGCATCTGGCGGACAGGACCGCAGGGCTTGCGGCCCTGCGCGGCGGACCGGCGTTATTCGGTCGCGACCGGCAGCGCGTCTTCGCCGGCAGAAGCCTCGGCGGCCCCGGCCTCGGCGCGGCGGCCCCGGCCGCGGCTGCCGCGCACGCGGCGACGCGGACGCGGTGCCTCGTCGCCGGCGGCGGCTTCTTCCGGCGCGGCCTCGGGCGCTTCAATCTCCACCGCCTCCTCGGGCGCGGCCGCGGGCGCGCGGCGCGGCGTGCGGGCCACGCGGGCACGCGGACGGCGGGCGGGAGCCTCTTCCGGCTCGGCCGTCACCGGCTCGGCCACCGCCTCGACGGCGGCTTCGGGGGCGGCAACAGGGGCTTCCGGCACCGGCGCGCTGACCGGCGCAGCCGCAGCCGCCGCAGGCACCACGGCCTCCGGCACGAAGCGCGGCACGGAGACGACCGGCTGCGGGCCGAGACCCGGCACGGCCGGCACGGTGGGATCGCCGTTGTTGAACACAACCCGCTCGTGACGCGAGCCGCGCACCGGGCGCTGATAGGGCGCATCGCCACCGCGGTTGCCATCGCCGCGACCACCTTC
>NZ_DAISHT010000359.1:0-2058 GCF_036822375.1 Pseudoxanthobacter sp.
TCCCTGTCCGACGTCCATCCCTGCAAGACCTGCGCCCCTGTCAGACTTCCTTGAGCAGAATGTTCGTTTCCGAGGCCGCGACGCCGGGGATGGAGCGCAGTTCGGCGAGCGCGCGGTCGAGGGTGGCGAGGTCCGGCGCGGCCAGTTCGGCCACCACGTCCCACCGGCCGTTGGTGGTGAAGATACGCCGCACCTCCGCAATCCGCTTCATGGCTTCGATCACCGGCTGATAGTTGGCGCGCACCTCCAGAGCCGTCTGCGCGCGGATCAGGCCGGCCTCCACATCGTCGCGCAGGCGAATGGTGAAGCCCATGATGACGCGCCGCTCGATCAGCCGGTCGATGCGGTTCTGCACCGTGCCGCGCGACACGTTCAGAATCTTCGCCAGCGTCGCCGCCGGCAGCCGGCCGTCGCCGCGCAGAAGCTCGATCAGGCGGCGATCGGTCGAATCCAGTCCGTCATCCATCTGCCGTTCCGTCATCCATAGCTGTCGTTCCGTCAGAATATGGCACAGAACGCAGCACTTCTCCGGCTTTTTGTTGACCGGGGCTGCGGCCATAATCGGGTTCTTCCAGATATCGTTCTTGCCGCTCTGGCACCGGCCAGACGCCATGGAGTGCGCGATGAGGCCCGAAAGCCCCACCCATATCCGCCGCCGCCGGCCGGTTCACCTGCTCGGCGTGCCGCTGGAGCGCGGCGCCGGCACCGCCGGCTGCGTCATGGGCCCCGCGGCCCTGCGCACCGCCGGTCTGCCGCAGATGCTGCGCGATCTCGGCCACGACGTGATCGATTGCGGCGATGTCGCCCGGCCGGCCATGCTCGATGCCGTGCGCCTCGGCGAGGCCGTCACCCATCGCTGCAACAATGTCGAGGAGGTCGCCGCCTGGACCGGCGCCATCCACGATGCGGCCTATGAGCTGCTGCGGCAGGGCGGAGTGCCGATGTTCATGGGCGGCGACCATGCCATTTCCATGGGCACCGTCAGCGCCGTCGCGCGCCGCGCCGAGGAAACCGGCAAGACGCCGGTCGTGTTGTGGATCGACGCCCACGCCGATTTCAACACGCCGGAAACGACCCCCTCCGGCAATCTGCACGGCATGGCGATTTCGTTCCTGTGCGGCGACCCGCTGCTGCGCCCGCTGCTGGGCAACCGGCCGTTCGTGCCCGTGCCGCCGGCAAATTTCCGCCTGTTCGGCCAGCGCTCCATCGATGCCGAAGAGCGCCTGCGCCTGAGGACGCACGGCATTTCCTGCACCGATATGCGCATGATCGACGAGCAGGGCGTCTTCCCGCTGATTTCGCGCGTGCTCGGCACGCTCGATCCGCGCCGCACCCATCTTCATGTCAGCTTCGATGTCGATTTCGTCGACCCCGCGATTGCCCCGGGCACCGGCACGCTGGTGCCGGGCGGCGCAACCTATCGCGAGGCCCATCTCATCATGGAGATGCTGGCCGACAGCGGGCTGGTCGGCTCGGTCGACGTCGTCGAACTCAATCCCTTCCTCGATGAGCGCGGCCGCAGCTGCCAGCTCGTTGCGGAACTGGTGGCGAGCCTGTTCGGCCGCACGGTTCTGGAACGGGCCGCCTGACGCCGCGGTCGCTCACGACACCTTCCGGAGAAAACAACAATGACGCGGCACACCTCGCAGATCATCGAAGTCGAGCACACCCTCGGCGCCCGCAACTACAAGCCCCTCGACGTCGTTCTGGAACGCGGCAAGGGCGTGTGGGTGTGGGATGTCGAAGGGCGGCGCTATCTCGACTGCCTGTCGGCCTATTCCGCCGTCAATCAGGGCCACTGCCACCCGAAGATCCTTGAAGCGATGGTGAAGCAGGCGGAAAAGCTGACCCTCACCTCGCGCGCCTTCCGCAACGATCAGCTGTCGCTGTTCTATGAGGAACTGGCCGCGCTGACCGGCTCTCACAAGATCCTGCCGATGAACAGCGGCGCAGAGGCGGTGGAATCGGCCATCAAAGCCGTGCGCAAGTGGGGCTACGAGGTCAAGGGCGTGCCGGAGGGCAAGGCCGAGGTGATCGTGTGCGCCGAGAACTTCCACG
>NZ_DAISHT010000360.1:0-2049 GCF_036822375.1 Pseudoxanthobacter sp.
ACATCGCCGCCACGAAGGCCGCGCGCAGCGCCACCTCGGTCTTGCCGAAGCCGACATCGCCGCACACCAGACGATCCATCGGCCGGCCCGCCGCCAGGTCCTCCACCACCGCCTCGATGGCGGCAAGCTGGTCTTCCGTCTCGTCATAGGGGAAGCGGGCGACGAATTCGTCGTAGAGCCCCTCGGAGGGCGCCATGACGGCGGCCGAGCGCAGGGCACGGGCGGCCGCGGTCTTGATGAGCTGATCGGCGATTTCGCGGATGCGCTGGCGGATGCGCGCCTTGCGCGCCTGCCAGGCGCCGCCGCCGAGCCTGTCGAGCTGGGCGTCGTTGTCGTCGGAGCCGTAGCGGGTGAGAAGCTCGATGTTCTCCACCGGCAGAAACAGCTTGTCGCCGCCGGCATAGACGATCTCAAGGCAGTCGTGCGGGTGGCCCGCCGCCTCCACGGTCTTCAGGCCCACGAAGCGGCCGATGCCGTGGTCGACATGCACCACGAGGTCGCCTTCGGAAAGGCTGGTCGCCTCGGTCAGCGCCTCCTTGCCGGCCGACTTGCGGCGGCGCTGGCGCACGAGCCGGTCGCCCAGAATATCCTGCTCGCCGATGACGACGAGGTCGCCGGCCTCGAAGCCGGTTTCCAGCCCGACAACCGCAAGGGCCACCGTCTCTTTCGGCAGGGCCGCGATTTCAGCCCACTTTTCCACCGGCTTCAGCGCGCCGAGACCGTGGTCGGCCAGCACCTGCATCAGCCGGTCGCGGGACCCCGCGGTCCACGAGGCCAGCACGATGCGCTTCTTCGCCCGCCGCAGATCGACCACGGTGGAGACGAGGGCATCGAACACGTTGCCGCCGGCGGCGCGTTCCGCCGCGAAGGTGCGGCCGTGGCGGCCGCCCATGTCGACCACCGGACCGGTCAGCGCCGTCTGCGGCACGGCAAACGGCGACAGCTTCAGCCGCACATGGCCGGCCATCGCCGCGATCCACGAATCCTGGTCGAGATAGAGCGTCTTCGGCTCGACCGGACGATAGGGCACCTCGCCGCCGGCCTGCTTCGGCCCGGCGAGAATTTCGCGGCGCGCCTCATAGTGATCGAGGGTCTGCTTCAGCCGCTCGGCCAGCGCCTCGTCGACAAGGGGATCGAGCACCAGCGCGGCCGCGCCGAAATAGGCAAAGACCGGATCGAGCGCTTCGTGGAACAGCGGCAGCCAGTGTTCCATGCCGGGAAAACGCCGGCCCTCGCTGATCGCCTGATAGAGCGCATCGTTGCGGTCCGGCGCGCCGAAGATCGCCACATAAGACTGCCGGAACCGGCGGATGGTATCCGGCGTCAGCACCACCTCGCTCATCGGCATCAGGTCGATGCGGGTCAGCTGGCCGGTGGTGCGCTGGCTTTCCGGATCGAAGCGGCGGATGGATTCCAGCGTGTCGCCGAAGAAATCCAGCCGCACCGGCGCCTCGGTGCCCGGTGCGAACAGATCGACGATGCCGCCGCGCACCGCATATTCGCCGGCATCGCGCACGGTCGCGGTGCGCAGAAAGCCGTTGTCCTCCAGCCAGCGGACAAGGGTTTCGATCTCCACCCGGTTGCCGACATGGGCGGAAAACAGCGCCGCCGCCAGCGCCGCGCGCGCCGGCACGCGCTGGGCGGTGGCGTTGACCGTCGTCAGCACCACGCGGAACGGCGCCGGCCCCTTCACCGGCCGCGCCAGATCGGCCAGCGCCGCCATGCGGCGGGCCGAGACGACGGCAGACGGCGACACCCGGTCATAGGGCATGCAGTCCCACGCCGGCAGGTGAACGATGTCCGCTTCCGGCAGGAAGACCGGCAGCGCCTCGGCCAGTGCGCTCAGGCGCTGGCCATCGCGGGCAATGAAGACCAGCGCCGGCCCCTCGCCGCCGCGGGCGAAGGCCGCGCGCGCAAGATCGGCCACGACAACGGCATCGAAGCCATCGGGCACCGAGGACAGCGTGACGTCGCCGCCCTGCTCCAGAATGGCGGCGAAGGGCGGGCGGGTCATAGGTCGTAGAGTCCCTTGGCGATCTCGGTGCCGGA
>NZ_DAISHT010000361.1:0-2014 GCF_036822375.1 Pseudoxanthobacter sp.
CGACCTTGCCCGCCTTGCCGGACTGCACCAGCGCGCGGCCCATGCCGATGGCGGTCGGCTCGTTGGCGCCGAAGATGCCCTTCAGGTCCGGGTTGGAGGTGAGCACGTCGGTGGTCTGGTTCAGCGCGGTCGCCATCTGCGACTGCGAATAGAACGGGCCGACGATCTGCAGGTTGGAATGGGCCTTGAGATAGTCGGTGAAGCCGCCGACACGGCCGATTTCCGATCCGGCGCCGGCCACATAGGACATCACCGCGACCTTGCCTTCCTTGCCGATGCGCTCGATCAGCGCCTCTGCGCAGAGTTCGCCGGCCTTGCGGTTATCGGTGGCCAGGAAGGACTGGTAATATTGCTTGCCGCTGTCGGCGATCTGGCTGTCGATGAGGATCACCGGAATGCGGGCTTCCCACGCCTTCTTCACCGCCGGCACCAGCGCATCGGGGTCGGAGGGGGCGAGCACGATGCCGGCGACCTTCCGGTTCACGGCATTTTCCACCATGTTCACCTGATCGGCGATGGCGGATTCCGCGGCCGGGCCCTGGAAGGTCAGCGTGTAGCCCTCGCCCACCTCCTTCATGGCCGCATCGGCGCCCTTCTGCACGTTCTGCCAGAAGGTCGAGTTCACCGTCTTCACGATGACGGCGATTTCCTTATCGGCCGCCTGTGCCGAGAACGACCACAGCGCCACGGCGGACACGACGAGACCGGACAGCAACTTCTTCATGCGTTTCACTCCTGAGGGTGAAGGATTATTTTCCTTCTTGGGGAACGGGGAACTTCGGAGAACGAAGAACTTCCGGGAACGGAGATCCGGGAAGCGGCCGGAAGGGCCGTCTCCCGTCAGCGGCGGTTGCGCAGCCGGTCGATCCACACGGTGACCAGAATGACGAGGCCGATGATGATCTGCTGGGTGAAGGCGGAGACGCCGTTCATGTTGAGGCCGTTGCGCAGGATGCCGATGACAAACGCGCCGATGGCCGTGCCGGAGATGGTGCCGACGCCGCCGATGAGCGACGTGCCGCCGATGACGGCCGAGGCGATGGCATCGAGCTCGTACATCACGCCCTCGTTGGGCTGGGCGGTGACGAGGCGGGACATCAGCACGCAGCCGGTGAGGCCCGCGAGCGTGCCGGAAATGACGTAGGTGATGAGGGTGACGCGGTTGACGTTGACGCCGGAAAGCCGCGCCGCCTCGGCATTGGAGCCGACGGCATAGATGTGGCGGCCGAGCACGGTGCGGTTCAGCATGACGGCTGCGGCAAGCCCGATGACGATCATCAGAATGACCGGATAGGGGATGCCCGGGAAGACGACGTTGGGAAAGCCGTCGTCGCCGATGGTGACCACGCGGAACAGGGCGCCGTTGCCCAGTTCGCCGAAGGCATCGCCCAGACCCGACACCGCGCGGGCGCCGGTGATCTGCAGCGCCACACCGCGTGCAACCATCATCATGCCGAGGGTGGCGATGAACGGCGGCAGCTTCATCTCCGTCACCAGCAGGCCGTTGATGGCACCGCAGGCGGTGCCCACCAGAATGCCGATGACCATGGCAACCGGCACCGGCAGGCCGAGATTCTTGACCGCCAGTGCCGCGACCACGCCCGCCAGCGCCAGCACCGAGCCGACCGAAAGGTCGATGCCGCCGGTGATGATGACGCAGGTGGCGCCGATGCCGAGCAGCGCAATGGAGGTCACCTGCAGGGCGATCGTCATGCCGTTGTTCAGCGTGAAGAACGCGCTGGAGGTGAGCGAGAACACCGCCGTGAGGGCAACGAGCGAGCCGAGCGCGGCGAACTTCTGGATCAGGTCTTTCTGCTTGTCGTTCATGGCCGGCCGGCGCCCTTCAGTGATGCGCCCCCGGCACGTGGCCGGACGCATAATGCATGATCTCTTCCTGCGTGGTCGTGCGGGCATCCACGACACCCCTGATGCGGCCCTCGTGGAACACCGCAATCCGGTCGCTCATGCCCATGACCTCGGGAAGCTCGGAACTGATGAGGATGACGCCGAAGCC
>NZ_DAISHT010000362.1:0-2002 GCF_036822375.1 Pseudoxanthobacter sp.
GCAAGCCTCTGGACTCCGGCAAGCCTCTGGACTCCGGCAAGCCTCTGGACTCCGGCAAGCCTCTGGACTCCGGTAAGCCGCTGACTGGCCAGACGCTGCCTGTTGAGGCGCTGACCGGCGACGGACGGTCGTCCGGAGCCGCTCAGAACGGGCTGCCGCCGGTCGGGCAGAGCCGGACCGGCCGGGACCGGGAACGGCGGGCCGGTGAGACCTCCGATCCGGCAGACCGGCGCCGCGGGCGGTCTGCTTCGCCGGCTCTCCGGCCGCAAGGCCGCGGCCTGTCGCGCGGCGCGGCAGCGGCGGGCGCGGCATTTCGCGATGCCGGCGGCAATTGACAACGCGCAGCCCGGCGCCTTTGGTGGCGCCGATATCTCTCCGTGACGCCGGAGCGGAGCGGCGCGGGCCTGAACGGGCCCGGCAGCCGACCGCTCGCTCCTCCGCTCTGCCCGCCCGCGTGCGGGCACCGGGTCCGGTCGGGGCCGCCCCGCGGGGCGCTCCCATCGCAGGATCGGGTGACACGGCCCTCTTGAAAAAGGTGACCCATGCCCCTCTTTGCGTCTCTGCTTCCCGCCAGCCCCGGGCCGGCGACCGCCCGCCCCGCCCTTGCCCCGTTTGCCGGCCTCGCGCGCACCGCCCTGCCGGCAGGTCTGGCGGCGCTGGCCTTTGCGCTGGTGGCCGCCGCCGGCGTGCTGCCGGCCCGTGCCGACGACCTGCCGCTGGTGGCCGTGACCGCCATCGTCGAGCACCCGGCTCTCGATGCCGCCCGCGACGGCGTCAAGGCCGCACTGAAGGAGGCCGGCTTCGAGGATGGCAAGAACATCCGCTTCGTTTACGAGTCCGCGCAGGGCAACCCGGCCACCGCCGTGCAGATCGCCCGCAAGTTCGTGGGCGACGAACCGGCGGTGATCGTGCCGATCGCCACGCCCTCGGCACAGGCCGTGGCCAGCGCCACCAAGGACATTCCGGTGGTGTTCATCGCCGTTTCCGATCCGGTCGGCGCCGGCCTGATCGAGAGCCTCGGCAAGCCGGGCGGCAACATCACCGGCGTGTCGGACTTCTCGCCCATCGGCGATCAGATCGCCCTGATCCGCGAGATCACGCCGGCCGCCAAAACGCTCGGCGTCATCTACAATCCCGGCGAGGCGAACTCCGTGTCGCTGGTGGAGGCGTTCCGCGGCATTGCCGAGGATCGCGGCTACAAGGTCGTGGAATCCACCGCCAATACCTCCGCTGCGGTGCAGCAGGCCGCCCGCGCGCTGGTCGGCAAGGCCGACGCCATCTATGTGCCGACCGATAACACCGTGATTTCCGCGCTGGAATCGGCCGTGAAGGTGGCGCAGGAAGCGCAGATTCCGCTCTACACCGCCGACACCGATTCCGTGGCCCGCGGCGCGGTTGCCGCCATCGGCTTCAACTATTTCGATGTCGGCAAGGAAGCCGGCGCCATGGTCGTCGACGTGCTGGGCGGCCAGAACCCCAGCAAGATCCCCGCCGTGGTCGCCAAGGGCACCAACCTTGTGATCAACCCCGGCGCGGCCGCGAAATATGGCGTGACGATTCCCGAGGCGGTTGTGGCCAAGGCCACCACTGTCGTGAAATAAGCCGCGTCCAGACCGCACTTTTATCCCGCATCGGAGCCGGCGCAGGCGGACAAGACCCGTCTGCGCCGGACTGCCCGGAGCCGCCATGTCCCTCATCGCCCTACTCGGCAGCGTCGAACTCGGCCTCGTCTATGCCTTCGTCGCGCTCGGCGTCTATTTCTCGTTCCGGGTGCTCGACTTCCCCGACCTCACCGTGGACGGTTCCTTTCCGCTCGGCGCAGCCACTGCGGCGGTGCTGATTCTGGCCGGCGTCAACCCGTGGCTGGCGACGCTGGCGGCCATGGCCGCGGCCGCCGCGGCGGGTCTCGTCACGGCCCTGCTCAATCTGCGCTTCGGCATTCTCAATCTGCTCGCCTCCATTCTCACCATGATCGCGCTGTTCTCCATCAACCTGCGCGTCA
>NZ_DAISHT010000363.1:0-1992 GCF_036822375.1 Pseudoxanthobacter sp.
CGGCCGTGCCGCGCAGTTCCACCTGAATGGTGTCGTCCGGCAGGCCGGCATTGCCATAGCGCCGCGCGACCTCGCCGGAGAGCATGGCACCGGCGGAGCGATCCACGCTGCAGATCGAAGTCTTGATCTTCACCGGCTCCTCGCGCTCCAGCGCCGGCAGCGCCTCGGCAATGAGGCGGCGGTCCAGAACGGTGGCGATCGGGTGATCCTGCACGGTGGTATGGCGGATCGCATCGGCCGGGGCATCGGGCCGGTAGAACAGGCCCGAGACGTCCAGCTTGCGCGCCTTCCAGTGGTTGATGAGCGGGGTCTGGTCCAGCATCTGGCTCTGGCCGATCATCTCGTCGAAGGTGCGGAAGCCCATCGCCGCCATCTGCTCGCGCACTTCTTCCGCGATATAGAAGAAGAAGTTGATGACATGCTCCGGCGCACCCTTGAAGCGCTTGCGCAGCACCGGGTCCTGCGTGGCGATACCCACCGGGCAGGTGTTGAGGTGGCACTTGCGCATCATCAGGCAGCCGGCCGCGATCAGCGGCGCCGTGGCGAAGCCGAATTCATCGGCACCCAGCAGCGCGCCGATCACCACGTCGCGTCCGGTGCGCAGGCCGCCATCGACCTGCAAGGCGATCCGCGAGCGCAGGCCGTTCTTCACCAGCGTCTGGTGCGCCTCGGCAAGGCCCAGCTCCCACGGAGAGCCGGCGTGCTTCAGCGAGGTCAGCGGCGAAGCGCCGGTGCCGCCCTCGAAGCCGGAGATCACGATATGGTCGGCGCGCGCCTTGGCAACGCCGGCGGCAACGGTGCCGACGCCGATTTCCGAGACGAGCTTGACCGAGATGTCGGCCTTCGGATTCACGTTCTTCAGGTCGAAGATCAGCTGGGCCAGATCCTCGATCGAGTAGATGTCGTGGTGCGGCGGCGGCGAGATCAGACCCACGCCCGGCGTGGAATGGCGCACCTTGGCAATGGTGGCATCCACCTTGTGGCCGGGCAGCTGGCCGCCTTCGCCGGGCTTGGCACCCTGCGCCATCTTGATCTGGATCTGGTCGGCATTGACCAGATATTCCGCCGTCACGCCGAACCGGCCCGAGGCCACCTGCTTGATGGCCGAGCGCATGGTGTCGCCGTTGGCCAGCGGGTGGAAGCGCTCCGGCTCCTCGCCGCCCTCGCCGGTGTTGGAGCGCCCGCCGATGCGGTTCATCGCGATGGCAAGAGTGGTGTGCGCCTCGCGGCTGATGGAGCCGAACGACATCGCGCCGGTCGCAAAGCGCCGCACGATGGCCGCCGCCGGCTCGACCTCGCTGAGATCGAGACGCGAGTGACCGACTTCCGCCGCCTGACGGATGCGGAACAGGCCGCGGATGGTGTAGCGCCCCGCGCCCTCGTCGATCTGCCGGGTATAGTGGCGGAACTTCTCGTACGAGTTGGTGCGCACCGAATGCTGCAGCGTGGCGATGGTATCCGGCTGCCACATATGCGCCTCGCCGCGCAGGCGATAGGCATATTCGCCGCCCACCTCCAGTGCGGTGGAGAGCACCGGATCCTCGCTGAACGCCGCCTCGTGACGCTTCACCGTTTCCTCGGCGACCTCTTCCACACCGATACCCTCGATGGTGGTGCCGGTGCCATAGAAGTAACGGTCGACGAACCCGGTGTTGAGACCGACCGCGTCGAAGATCTGCGCGCCGCAATAGGACTGATAGGTCGAGATGCCCATCTTGGACATGACCTTCAGGATGCCCTTGTCGATCGACTTTATGTAGCGATAGACAACATCCTTCGCATCGATCTCCTGCGGGAAATGCGACTGCATCGCCACAAGGGTCTCGAAAGCGAGATAGGGATTGATCGCCTCCGCGCCATAGCCGGCGAGCAGGCAGAAATGATGGATCTCGCGCGGCTCGCCCGATTCCACCACCAGCCCCACCGAGGTGCGCAGGCCCTTGCGGATGAGGTGATGGTGCACGCCGGCGGTGGCCAGCAGCGCCGGAATGG
>NZ_DAISHT010000364.1:0-1940 GCF_036822375.1 Pseudoxanthobacter sp.
ACGTGCTTCAGCGTGCCGGCGGCGTCGGCCATCACCTTGCGGCCGGTGCCGGCCTCGCCGGTCAGCGAGACCTTGGCGATGCCGGGATGGCGCGTCAGCAGCCGGCCGGTTTCGGCAAAGCCCTGAACCACATTGAAGATGCCGTCCGGAACACCGGCCTCGCGCATGATCTCCGCCAGCCGGAGCGCGGTGAGCGGTGTCAGTTCCGCGGGCTTGAACACCATGGCGTTGCCGCAGGCGAGCGCCGGTGCCGCCTTCCAGCAGGCGATCTGGAGCGGATAGTTCCATGCGCCGATACCCGCCACCACGCCCAGCGCCTCGCGCCGGGTGTAGCCGAAGGCGGCAGGCCCGAGGTCGACGTGCTCGCCGGTCAGCGTCGGGGCGACGGAGGCGAAATAGTCGAGGCAGTCGGCGCCCGACAGCACGTCGACGGCGATGGTTTCCTGCAGCGGCTTGCCGGTATCCTGCGTCTCCAGGCGGGCAAGCTCGTCGTTCTTTTCGCGCAGCAGGCCGGCAACGCGGCGCAGGATGCGGCCGCGCTCCGCACCGGTCAGAGCGGCCCACGCGGGCTGGGCGGCGCGTGCGGCGGCAACGGCGGCATTCACCTCGTCCTCGCCGGCGATCTCCAGTTCCGCCAGCACCGCGCCCGTTGCCGGATTGGTGGTGGTGAAGGTGCGCGGGGCGGCAGCGGGGGCGAACCGGCCGGCGATGTGGCTGGCGAGCACCGCCGGGGCTGCCGGCTGTGCCGCCGGCTGCGGCGTGCGCGGCACGGCGGCCAGCTGGGCATCGACGAATGCGGAGGCGAGTTGCCGGGCGTTGGCGCTGTCGGCCTCGCCTTCGGCGGAAAGGGTGGCCCGCAGCCACAGACCGTCGATGACCGAGGCGATGGTCACCGCCAGATCGTGGGCGGCCTGCGCGGGCACCAGATCGCGCAGCGCCGAGCGCAGGTTGGAGATCATGCGGCGCTGATAGATGTTCTGCACGCGGCGGAAGCGGGCGGAGTGGATGACCTGCCCCCAGAACGCCAGCCACACCGAGGAGGTGCGGCGGTCGAATTCCTCCGGCGAGAGGTTGGCGTCGATCACCGCCTGAACCCGCGCGCGCGGATCGCGCGTGGCTGCAAGGCGCCGCGTGGCCGCATGGCCGACGCGGCTTGCAAGGTGGCGCAGCGTGGCTTCCAGCAGCCCGTCCTTGTCGCCGAAATAATGCGCCACGAGGCCCGGCGAGGTGCCGGCGCGGCGCGCGATCTCGCCCAGCGTGCAGGCATTGAAGCCCACATCGGCCAGCGTCTCGATGGTGGCCTCAATGAGCTGGCGGCGCCTGTGGTCCTCAGCTTCCGCGCGCGTTGCCGTCATCTCCCGCATGGTGCTCTCCTGCCTCAGGCGGTGGTCGTTCAGGGGTGGATGGAGGGCATCGAAACATTGTTTGAACGTTCAATCAAGATTCTTGTTGCTGCTCCGACGCACGTGGCGTCAATTTGGGCAGCGCTGCCGGAATTGACGAAAAACGGCCTAAAGCCGCGCCGATTCGACGAAAGTTTCGTTGATTGAACGATCAAAAAAAGTGCGTGACAACCGGCGCGTCCTCAGCTTGAATTTGTCTCAGAACAAAAGCCGTCCCGGCAAAAGGCCGGGCACCGAAGGCAAACAGGCGCCGGGCATCCCGCGACGGCGCCGGCCGGGCACTTCCACCCGGAGTCGCACTGACGAAAGAGGGGTTTCCATGGTTTTCCGCAAGCTTATCCCGACGCTCTCCGCGCTGGCGCTGCTCGGTGCCACTGCCGCCCCGGCGCTTGCCGCCGACCCGGCCGCCTGCAAGGCCGTGCGCTTTGCCGATGTCGGCTGGACGGACATCACTGCCACCACGGCGATCACCTCCGCCATCCTCGACGGCCTCGGCTACAAGGCCTCGACGCAGGTGCTGTCGGTGCCGGTCACCTA
>NZ_DAISHT010000365.1:0-1899 GCF_036822375.1 Pseudoxanthobacter sp.
AGAAGGCTGACAGGAGCGGGCCGGCAATGAGAGCCGGCCGGGCGCCGCGCGCGCTCTGGCGGGGCAGGCGCCCGGTGCTCAGGAACCCGTGCGGGACGTGAGCCCCTTAAAGGGACATGTCGGCCTTCCTGCGGAACGACGACGGGCGGGACCTCCGGCGGAGGCCCGCCCGTTTTCATTCTGCGCCGGGGCCGGATGCACGGCGCGAGGTGCGCGGCACCAGATGCACGGCGGCAAGAGAGCCGGGGCCAGGAAAAGCAGGGGCCAAGAAAAGCAGACGCAGGATGTACGGCCGGGTCGGGGCAGCGCCTGCGCCGGGTCGCCCTTGCTCTGTGGTGGCGCACAGGCTCCGGCCCGTTCGGGCCGGCTCCCGTGTTCTTCCCGCTCAGTCGTCCTCGGGCTGCGGCCCGGGGATCGCCAGATAGGCCAGCAGCCGCGCCTCGCGCCGGCCGCGCGACACGCCGTCCAGAACCAGCCCGGCATTGAGCGACAGCAGGGCCGACAGCGCGAGCCCCATGGACAGCACGGCGGTCGGCAGGCGCGGCACGAGCCCGGTGCGGCTGAATTCCAGAACCACCGGAATGCCCAACGCCAGCGCCAGCATGAAGGCCAGACCGGCGATGGCGGAGAAGAACTGCAGCGGCTTGTTCTCGCGGATCAGATGGCTGATGAGCCACAGGATGCGCAGTCCGTCGCGATAGGTGCGCAGCTTGGAGGTGGAGCCCTCGCCGCGCTCGCGATAGTCGGTCGGGCACTCGCCGACGGGCAGGTTCATCTCCAGCGCGTGCACCAGCAGCTCGGTCTCGATCTCGAAGCCCTCGCTCTTGATCGGGAACGACTTGACCATGCGCCGCGTCATGGCCTTGTAGCCGGACAGCATGTCGCTGTTGCGCTTGCCGAACACGGTGCTGACCAGACCGGACAGCAGCCGGTTGCCGAAGCGGTGGCCGGGGCGGAAGGCGGCGTCCGCCGTGGCCAGCCGGGCGCCGTTGACGATGTCGAGATGCCCGTTGATCAGCGTCTCCACCAGCCGCGGCGCGGCGGCGGCATCGTAGGTGTCGTCGCCGTCGACCATGACGTAGATATCGGCATCGACATCGCTGAACATGCGCCGCACGACGTGGCCCTTGCCCTGCAGCGTCTCGTGCCGCACCACCGCGCCGGCCTCGGCGGCGACGCGGGCGGTGTCGTCGGTGGAGTTGTTGTCGTAGACGAAGACGGTCGCGCCCGGCAGGTGGAGGCGGAAATCCCGGACCACGGCGGCAATCGCGGCCGCCTCGTTATGGCAGGGCACCAGAACGGCGATGCGGTGACGGGCGGCGATCTTCTCAATACTGATGGTATCTGCGGTCATTCTGGCTGCCTGCGAAGGTCCACCGGCCGGCCGGGGCGCATGTGCGCCCCGTGGCAATCAGGTTTCGGCAATGGGGTGGCCGTGGCGGTCGGCGTCGTAGGCCTCGATGACGCGATCGACCGAGCCCGACAACAGGATGCGCCCTTCCTTCATCAGGATGGCCTTGTTGCAATAGGCGCGCAGTTCCTCGTTGGCGTGGGAGGCCAGCACCAGAATCGAGGCATCGTGCATCATCGCGTTGAGCCGGGCGCGCGCCTTTTCGCGGAAGCCGGCGTCGCCCACGCTGATCAGCTCATCCATCAGCAGGATATCGGGCCGGGCCAGCGTGGAGACCGCGAAGGCCAGACGCAGCACCATGCCCGACGAGTAAGTGCGCATCGGCAGGTCGAGATAGTCGCCGAGCTCGGAGAATTCGGCGATCTCCGGCAGGCGACGGCGGGCCTCGGCAAAGGAAAGGCCGACGAAGGCGCCGCGCAGCACCACATTCTCGGCCCCGGTCAGTTCCGGGTCCATGCCCATGGTGATGTCGAGCAGCGAGGCGACCG
>NZ_DAISHT010000366.1:0-1880 GCF_036822375.1 Pseudoxanthobacter sp.
GTCTACGAGGGCTGAGGCAGCCTCATAGATGCAGACTGAAAGGCCGGGGGCTTGTTGCCTCCGGCCTTCTTTTTTCGCTGCCGGGGCCCGCTTCCGGCATGGCAGCCCCCCGGCATGGCAGCCCCCCGGCGGGGCGCGATCCCGTTGCCAGACTCGGCCCGATCTGGCAGGGATGACGCCATGCTGGCACGGTCCGAATTTTCCCCGCAGCCGCGCCCCTTCCTCGGGGTGTCGCAGTCCGTCACCGGCCGGCGCTGGCTGGCGCGGCTGGACGACCGCGCGTCGGCCGAGGCCCTTGCCATCAGCCAGCGCCTTGGCCTGCCGGATATGGTGGCGCGGGTGCTTTCCGGCCGCGGCGTGCCGGCAGAGAGCGCGGAAGCCTTTCTGGCCCCCACCCTGCGCGACCTGATGCCCGATCCGGCGACCATCACCGACATGGCGCCGGCCACCGCCCGGCTGGCCGATGCGGTGGTGAACGGCGAGCGGATCGGCGTTCTGGCCGATTATGACGTCGACGGCGCCACCTCCGCGGCCATCCTCCTGCGCTATCTGCGCCAGCTCGGACCGGAGCCGCGGCTGCACATTCCCGACCGCTCCACCGAGGGCTATGGCGTTTCGCTTTCCGCGGTCGATGATTTCGCCGCCGCCCGCGTCTCGCTGCTGGTGACGCTGGACTGCGGCACGTCCTCTCACGATGCCCTGCAGCGGGCGGCGGAAAAAGGCATCGACGTGGTGGTGATCGATCACCACCCGGCCGGGGTGTCGCTGCCGCCGGCGCGTGCCATCGTCAATCCGAACCGGCAGGACGATCTCTCCGGCCTCGGCGCGCTGGCGGCCTGCGGCGTTACCTTCATGACGTGCGTGGCGCTGAACCGCGAGCTGCGCCGCCGCGGGTTCTTTCCCGGCCGCGAGCCGGACCTGATGAGCCTGATCGATCTGGTGGCGCTCGGCACGGTGTGCGATGTGGTGCCGCTGAAGGGGCTGAACCGCGCCTTCGTTGCCCGCGGGCTGGAGATCATGCGTCGCCGCGGCAATGCCGGTCTTGCCGCGCTGGGCGATGCCGCCCGCCTCACCGGGGCCCCGGCGCCCTATCATCTGGGCTTCCTGCTCGGCCCGCGCATCAACGCCGGCGGCCGCATCGGCGACAGCGCGCTCGGCTCGCGCCTGCTCACCGCCGACGATCCGCTGCTGGCCCGGCCGATCGCGCTGGAACTCGACCGCCTCAACCGCGAGCGGCAGGAGATCGAGGCGACGGCGCTTGCCGAGGCCGAGGCGATGCTGCTGGAGGCCGACGACCGGCCGGTCGCGGTGGTTTTCAGCGAGGGCTGGCATCCGGGCGTGGTCGGCCTCGTCGCCGCCCGGCTCAAGGAGCGCGGCAACCGGCCGGCGATTGCCATCGCCCTCGATGCCGATGGCAAGGGCACCGGCTCGGGCCGCTCGGTCAGCGGGGTCGATCTCGGCGCGGCCATTCGCGCGGCCGCCGAGGCCGGGCTCATCATCAAGGGCGGCGGCCACGCCATGGCCGCGGGTCTCACCGTCCAGCGGGGCCGCATCCCCGATCTGGTGGCTTTTCTGGAAGAGCGCCTTGCCGCCGACGTTGCGGCGGCACGCGCGGCCGACGGGCTGAAGATCGACGGGGCCATGACCGCCAGCGGTGCCCGGCGCGAACTGCTCGACATGCTGGAGCGGGCCGGCCCGTTCGGCGCCGGCCATCCCGAACCGGTGTTCGCCTTCCCCGCCCACCGCATCGGCGATGTGCGCGTGGTGGGGCAGGGGCATGTCAAGGCCACGCTGATTTCCGGCGACAACGGCCGCATCGATGCGCTGGCCTTCCGCGCCGCCGACCGCGATCTCGGCCGCCGGCTGCTGGGGGCGAAGGG
>NZ_DAISHT010000367.1:0-1868 GCF_036822375.1 Pseudoxanthobacter sp.
ATCGATTTCCTGCACCGCGCGGGCGATCCGCAGACGCAGGCAACCCTGCGGCTGTTCCAGCTCGACCGGCCCATTCCGCTGTCGCGCCGTGTGCCGGTGCTGGAGGACATGGGCTTCCGCGTCATCGACGAGCGCTCGTTCCGCCTCGCCCGTCCGCAGGCCGCCGGCCCGGTCTACCTGCACGACATGACGCTGGAGCGCGCCAGCGGCGAGCCCATTGACCTCAGCGCCTTTTCCGGTGCCGCCGAGGCGCTGTTCATGGCCGTGTGGCAGGGCCGCACCGAAACCGACGGCTATAACGCGCTGCTGCTCGATGCCGGGCTGGAGTGGCGCGACATCGCCATGCTGCGGGCCATCTCGCGCTATCTGCGCCAGATCCGCACGCCCTATTCGCAGGACTATATGTGGGGCGCCTTCAACCGCTCGCCGGCTCTGGCGCGGCTGATGGTGGCGCTGTTCCATGCCCGCTTCGATCCCGATGCCGACGCCGAAGGCCGCGAGGCCCGCGTTGCCGCCGTCAGCGCCGAAATCGAGACGGCGCTCGAAGCGGTGTCGAGCCTCGACGACGACCGCATCGTGCGGCATTTCGCCAATGTGGTGAAGGCCGTCGTGCGCACCAACTTCTTCATGGCCGGGCCGGACGGGCAGCCGCCGGAAACGCTGGCCTTCAAGCTCGATTCCCATGCGGTGGACGGCCTGCCGGCACCCAGGCCGTTCCGCGAGATCTGGGTCTGCTCGCCGCGGGTGGAGGGCATTCACCTGCGCTTCGGCAAGGTGGCGCGCGGCGGTCTGCGCTGGTCGGACCGGCCGCAGGATTTCCGCACCGAGATCCTCGGCCTCGTCAAAGCCCAGCAGGTCAAGAATGCCGTCATCGTGCCGGTGGGCGCCAAGGGCGGCTTCGTGCCCAAGCATCTGCCGCCGGCCTCTGCCGGCCGCGATGCGGTGTTCCGCGAGGGGACCGAGGCCTACAAGATTTTCGTTTCCTCGCTGATCCAGATCACCGACAATCTCGTCGGCGATCAGGTGCAGCCGCCGGCGCGCGTGGTGCGCTATGACGGCGACGATCCCTATCTGGTGGTGGCGGCCGACAAGGGCACGGCGACGTTCTCCGACACGGCGAATGCCATCGCGGAAGGGCGCGGCTTCTGGCTGGGCGATGCCTTTGCCTCCGGCGGCTCGGCCGGCTACGACCACAAGAAGATGGGCATTACCGCCCGCGGCGCGTGGGAGGCGGTGAAGCGCCACTTCCGCGAAGTGAACGTCGATATCCAGACCGCGCCGTTCACGGTGGCCGGCGTCGGCGACATGTCGGGCGACGTGTTCGGCAACGGCATGCTGCTGTCGCGCCAGATCCGCCTTGTGGCCGCCTTCGACCACCGCGACATCTTCCTCGATCCGAACCCGGACCCGACCACCAGCTTCGCCGAGCGCGAGCGGCTGTTCGCGCTGCCGCGGTCGAGCTGGGCGGATTATGACCGGGCCTTCATTTCCGCCGGCGGCGGGGTGTTCTCGCGGCAGCTGAAGTCCATTCCGCTGTCGGCGGAGGTGCAGGCGGTGCTGGGGCTTTCGCAGGCCCACGCCACGCCGCAGGAGGTGATGACGGCGATCCTGTCGGCGAAGGTCGACCTGTTGTGGTTCGGCGGCATCGGCACCTACATCCGCGCCTCCGGCGAGACCGACGCCGATGCCGGCGACCGTGCCAACGATGCCATCCGCATCGACGCCACGCGCGTTCGGGCCCGGGTGGTGGGCGAGGGCGCCAATCTGGGCGTGACCCAGCGCGGCCGCATCGAGGCGGCGCGCCGCGGCGTGCGCATCAACTCCGACGCCATCGACAACTCGGCCGGCGTCAACACCTCCGACGTGGA
>NZ_DAISHT010000368.1:0-1858 GCF_036822375.1 Pseudoxanthobacter sp.
CGATGCCCATGCCGCCCTTCAGGCCAACGACAGCCACCGCTTTTTTGCCGCGCTCGGCGATGCGGTGGTGACGGGGCCGACGGGCACCAATGTCAACGATATCCGCCTCTGCCTCGTGGCAGCCGGCGCAGAGGAGGTGTGCTGATGGCGGACCGGAGCAACGGAGAAACGGCCCGCCCCTCGCCGGGGCCGGATCGGGCGGTGCTGCGTCATGTCGTTCTGCTGGGTTTCCGGGCCGGCACCGCGGCGGAAACCGTCGCGGCGGCGGAAGCGCGCTTCGCGGCGCTCGCGCGGCAGGTGCCGGGCGTAGTTGCGCTGGAGTGGGGGCGCGATGCCAGCCCGGAGGGCCTCGCCAATGGCCACAGCCATGTCTTCACGCTGACCTTCGCCGGCGCGGCGGCGCGCGATGCTTACCTCGTCCATCCCGACCATGTCGCCTTTGCGGCGTGGCTGCGTCCCCATGTCGGCACCCTGACGGTGCTGGACTACAGCCCGGAGGAGACCCCATGAGCGCCATCGCGCCCGGCGAGGCCGGCCTGTTGCAGCACCGCGCCTCGCTTTCCGGCGCGGCAGCCGCGGCCCTTGCTGCGGCCGCGCTCGACGCCGCTGAAAAGGCCGGGCTCGGCATTGCCGTGGCCGTGACGGATGCGGGGGGCGATGTGCTGTGCCTGCGCCGGGCCGACGGCGTTGCCGCGCCGATTGCCGCCTTCGCCCTCGACAAGGCCTATACGGCGGCAACCATGGGCAAGACCACGCAGGCGTTCGGCGCGCGCATGGCCGCCGAGCCGGCGCTTGCAATCGCGCTGTCGGGCCGGCAGCGGCTCATCACCTGGCAGGGCGGCGTGCCCGTCGTGGCCGGCGGCCGCATCGTCGGGGCCATCGGCGTTTCCGGCGCCACGGGCGCGGAGGACGAGGCGCTGGCCCGGGCGGCGCTGGCCGCGCTTCGCCTTGAGACCACCGAACCGCCGGCGGGGGCGCCATGAGCGGCCGGCTGCTGATCGCCCGCCCCGAAGAGGGGGTGGCCGTTCTGACGCTCTCCAACCCCGGGCGCGGCAATGCGCTGGACGAGGGGTTGCTGCAGGCACTGGACGAGGCGGCAGAAACCTTCAGCGACGAGCGGGCGCTGCGCGCCGTGGTGCTGACGGGCGCCGGCGACCGCGCGTTTTCCACCGGGGCGGACATCGCCGCGTGGGGCGCGCTCGATCCGCTGGCGTTCTCGCGGCAGTGGATCGCGCGCGGGCACCGTCTGTTCGGGCGTCTGGCCGGCCTGCCGGTGCCGCTGATCGGCGCCATCAACGGCGCGGCGCTCGGCGGGGGGCTGGAACTCGCGGCGCTGTGCGACGTGCGCTTTGCCGCCCCGCATGCAGTGTTTGGCCTGCCGGAAACGGGGCTGGGGGTCACGGCCGGCTGGTCGGGCCTGCAGCGCCTCGGCCGCCTGATGCCGCAGGCGCTGCTGCGCGAAATGGCGCTGACCGGCGCCCGCCTGCCCGCAGCCCGGCTGGAGACGGCCGGTTTTATCAATGCCGTCAGCGCCGATCCGCTGGCCGCGGCGCTGGAGGCGGCCCGGCGCGCCGCCGCCCTTTCGCCACGCGCCGCGGAAGCGACGCGGCTGGTGCTGATGGCGGCCGGGGGCGAGGCGCCCGCCGCGGCCCTCGACCGGCTGGCCGGACTGACGGTGGCGGCAACCGCCGATGCCGCCTGCGGCCGGGAGGCGTTCCTGACGCGGAAAAAACCGGTGTTCTCCGGGGCCTGACGGCTCTTGATCGGGACTGACCGGTTAGTTAATTTTGGAAAAAAGCAAAGACCGATCTGGGAGGATCGTATGACAGCCCATTTCCGCGATACGACCGCGCCTGCG
>NZ_DAISHT010000369.1:0-1830 GCF_036822375.1 Pseudoxanthobacter sp.
CACTTTCTGCAGACAGTTTCATGCAGACAGATATGCAGACAGATTGGCCCTTCCGCGGCCGGGAGGGGCAGGGCATCGCAGGTTGATATGGCCCGCGAAGCCCACTGGCTCACTTCGCCGCCGGGAGCCCGAGCCGCGCCCTGATCCACTCCCACGCGGTGTTGACCGCACGAATCCCCGACATGCCGATGAGCAGTCCTGTCGCCCCCTCAACACCTGCCGGCGAGAGCCCAAACCGAGCCACAACAATGCTGTGGACCAGCGGCGCGATGTAGGGGGTGAGGTAGAGGGCCATGAGCACTCCGGCGATTCCCAGCGACAGCCGGCGCCCGATAGAGCCGGTCTCCAGCAGCGCACCAGCAAGGCCGCCTCCGACCGCGTAGAATAGGGCCGAGACCCTGAACCCCGCGAGGCGCGCGAAATCGGACAGCATATCGCCCTGAGATGGATCGATGCTCATTCCGCCGCCCCCTGCGCCCGGAGGATGTCGCCGGCCTCCGCCACCAGATCGGCCGCCGTTTTACTCGACCGGGCGAGGGTCTGCGGCAACTTCTCCGCAACAGCAGCAGCAGCAGCCTCCGGGTCCTTGCCGGCCGCCAGTGCCGTCGTGAGGGCTTTGTCGATTCGCTCCACGCGCGCGCCCGTGGCCTTCTCGATCTGCGCCGCCGCCCACGCGCTGATGGCGCCAGCGAGCACGCCCCGCAGGCTCACCAGCACGGCGCCGAGCGCGCCAATGGTAACAACCGCGAGGCCAGCGAGCGCGGCATTCACATCAGCCCATGTAGATGCGCCATCATCGGCCAGAGCCGGCCAGAGCGGGGCAGAGATCAGGAACAAGGCGAGCGCCAGCGCGCCCGCGTTGAGGATCCGCAGGTTCATTTCATGCCTCATTTGTTGGAATGATTTGGTCAGGCGCCGAGTGCGGACCACGTTGCCGGGCCGACGACGCCGTCAGCAGTTAGGCCGGCGCTGGATTGGAACCGGCGCACAACGCGCTCGGTTGCAGGGCCGAAATTGCCGTCCACGACAACACCGGCACCACGCTCGTTAAGCCGCGACTGAAGTGCGGCCACATCATCGCCCGATGCACCGATGCGCAGCACCTGGCGGCCTGTCGCCTGCGCTGCCGCCGTGAAAATGCGTTTGGCCGATGTCAGGAGGGCCTTCCGGTCGGCCAGACCGTTCGTTCCGCCATTGATGCGCCGCGTGATCGTCAGCACATCGTCGGCGTCGGCATAGGTGTTCAACGCGCGCGTGGTCCAGAACCAGACGGCGGAGAGCAGCGCCCACGGGAATTCCGACAGGCTTTCCGGCTGCGCTTCGAAATCCGGCGCGGGCCCATCATAATTGAGCCGGGCCCAATCCGAGAACGCCCGGTAATTGGCCCGGCCGGTACACTGGATCAGGCCGCGCCCCCGGAACCGCCGGCCATCGCCGGCCGTGGTGTTGCCGAGGTCTTTCCGGCCTTCATACGCCGCACCGGACGCATATTCGGTTGCGGTGCGGAACCGGTCGCTCTCATGCGCGATCTGCGCCATGAAATGGGCCACGCGCAGAGGCGTGGTGATCCGGCACCGGGCGGCGAGGTCTGGCCACGCGAGGCACAGCCCTTCGATGATTGCCGCCTTGCCCGTTGGGCACAGGGACCGGACTTGGCTTGTGGTGATCTGCTGCATCATGCCCCCAATAAAAAAGCCCGCCGGGCGGCGGGCTGTGTCGTGTCCATTCATGGCGGCGGGCTATTCGTCCGCCGGGCCCCAATCCGCCGGCAGATCATCGACAAGCGCTGCCCGCTCGGCCGCCGTCAGCAGGGCATCGTAGGCGGCCTGC
>NZ_DAISHT010000370.1:0-1788 GCF_036822375.1 Pseudoxanthobacter sp.
AGAAGAACGACGCGTCCCAGCGGTCCAGCCCGCGCTGCACCATGCCGTAGAACTGCTCGTTCTCAGACGGCATCTTCTCGAACGTGTTGAGGTTGTGCTCAAGCGGATCCGGGTTGATGAAGAAGTGCGGCGTCTGCACAAGGAACAGCTTGGGGTCCTGCACGAAAAAGCCGACCGTGCAGGTGAGGAAGTCGCGCGTCGGGCAGTGGTCAGCATCGAACACGACGATCAGGTCGCCCCGGGTCTTGGGCAGCGCGGCATTCATGTTGCCGGCCTTGGCGTGTTCGTTGCGGGCGCGCGTCAGGTATCGGGCACCGAGTTCGGCGCACATGCGCTGCAGGTCGGCGCGGCGCTGGCGTGCGCTGGCAGCCGCCACCGGATCGGAAGCGTTGCACTTCTGGTCGGAACCGCCGTCGTCGAGCAGGTAGACGTTGAGCTTCTCGCGCGGATAATCGAGCGCCACCGCGGCGGCAACCGTGGTCGCCAGCAGCAGTTCGTCTTCGTTGTAGGTCGGGATGTAGATATCGACCGTCGGCAGCTTCTCATAGGGCGGAAACGGCGCCGGCTTGCGCTGCGTGGGGTCTGCCACCGTGAACAGGCTCAGCGCGAGCATCATCACGCTGTACATCTCGAACGTGTAGAGAATCACGCCCGGAATGAAGTTCTCCGGCTGGTTGATCGGCGGAATCGTACTGGTTGTGCGCCAGTAGACGTAACGCATGATGATCGTGGTGCCGAGCGCAAGGAAAACCTGTCGCTTGACGCCTTCTGACGGGAACCACTTGATGACCGTCAGCACCAGCACGACGATGACGCCGACGATCATGTGCGCCTGAAGACTGATCGGCTGCGTGATCAGGACCATCACCACCGCGGTCGTCAGAAGCCAGAACAGCGTGGCGATGGTCTTCGTCATGGCTGCTCACGTCCTCATGCTTGGCCCCGCCAGCGGCCCGATACCGCCCGGCACGAGAGAGAGTTTGACCGCCGGTCCGGCTGCCGTGGCAGGCTGCCCCCGCAGCCGCCGCAGCCCGCGCCGCCATCACCGCGGCCAGCCTTGCAAGGCCCGCCGGCACGGGCCGGAATTGCCCGCCGTTGTGCAGCAAATTCAGGGGGAACACCACCATTGTTCCGCCACAGCGTCAACGTGCGCCGCATAAACAGCCTTGAGACGGCGTTACCGCCGTTCAGGCCGGGCCCGGGCCGCGTTCAGGCCGGCTACTGCTGCGGCGCGATGGCGCTGGGCAGCTGCAGCGGCGCACCGCCATCGCCCGGCACCGCGGCCGCCGCCGGCGCACCGCCGCCGACGACCCGCACGCTGCCGGCCGCAGGTCCGCCTGCCTGACTGCCGACCGGCTGGCCGTTGCCCGCCGCCGCACCGGACCGTGCCGTGCCGCCGGTGGCGGGCGTGATGCCGAAGCCGTAGGAGCCCGGCGTTGCCGGCGCGCGGCTTGTGGTGGCGGCCGCGGGCTCGTCCGGCAGCGCGGGCGGCGACTGGATGGTCTGCGTCAGATCGCCCGCACTGCCGCCGGTGCCGGCCGGCGCGCCGGCGACCGCGGGGGTGCCGGGTGCGCCGACGATGGTGGTGCCGGGCGGCGGCACCGTCACCACGGGCGTGGTGTCGGCCGGCATCAGCGTCTGTGTCACCAGAGGCTGGGTGACGAGCGGCTGCGTCGCCACGGGCTGCAGGGTCGTGACACGGCGCGTGCCGGTGCGCCGGCCGGTGGCGGCGGGCGGCAGCACCCGCCGCAGACGCGCATCGAGCGGACCTTCGGTGTAATAGGGATT
>NZ_DAISHT010000371.1:0-1765 GCF_036822375.1 Pseudoxanthobacter sp.
TCATCTGCGACGAATGCGTCGAGCTGTGCATGGATATCATCCGCGAGGAGAACAAATCCTCGCTGGTGAAGTCCGGCGACGGCATCCCGAGCCCGTCGGAGATCCGCAAGGTTCTCGATGACTATGTCATCGGTCAGGATCAGGCCAAGAAGGTGCTGTCGGTGGCGGTTCACAACCACTACAAGCGCCTCAGCCACGCCGCCAAGAACAACGACGTGGAACTGGCGAAGTCCAACATCCTGCTGATCGGTCCGACCGGTTGCGGCAAGACGCTGCTGGCCCAGACGCTGGCGCGCATCCTCGACGTGCCTTTCACCATGGCCGACGCCACCACGCTGACCGAAGCCGGCTATGTCGGCGAGGACGTGGAAAACATCATCCTCAAGCTGCTTCAGGCGGCGGACTACAATGTCGAGCGCGCGCAGCGCGGCATCGTCTATATCGACGAGGTCGACAAGATTTCGCGCAAGTCCGACAACCCCTCGATCACCCGCGACGTGTCGGGCGAGGGCGTGCAGCAGGCGCTGCTGAAGATCATGGAAGGCACGGTGGCCAGCGTGCCCCCGCAGGGCGGCCGCAAGCATCCCCAGCAGGAGTTCCTGCAGGTGGATACCACCAACATCCTGTTCATCTGCGGCGGTGCGTTCGCCGGCCTTGAGAAGATCATCTCCGAGCGCGGCCGCTCCACGTCCATCGGCTTCGGGGCGCGGGTGCTGGCGCCGGAAGACCGCCGCACCGGCGAGCTGTTCCGCGAGGTGGAGCCGGAAGACCTGCTGAAGTTCGGCCTGATCCCGGAGTTCATCGGCCGCCTTCCCGTGCTGGCCACGCTGGAAGACCTCGACGAGCCGGCGCTGGTGCGCATCCTGTCGGAGCCGAAGAACGCGCTGGTGAAGCAGTATCACCGCCTGTTCGAGATGGAGGGCGTCGGCCTTACCTTCCACGAGGACGCGCTGGGCGCCATCGCGCGGCGGGCCATCGAGCGCAAGACCGGCGCCCGCGGCCTGCGATCCATCATGGAAGCCATTCTGCTCGACACCATGTATGAGCTGCCCGGCCTTGAGGGCGTGAAGGAAGTGGTGATCTCGCCCGACGTGATCGAGGGCAAGGCCCGGCCGCTTTATATCTATGCCGACCGCGAAGGTTCGGCGGCTGCGCCGCCGGCCGTGCCTCAGGCGGCGACCTCGGCCTGAGCGATCCGGGTCGGCGGGCACCCCATCACGGGGCCATTTCAGCGGGCGCTGCGGCCGGAGGACGGCCGCAGCGCCCGTTGTCGTTTCGGGGGCGGGCAGGGACGGGAAACGGGCCCGTGGATTAAGCCGGCGCGGCCGGCTGCGTCGCCTTGACACGGGCGGGCCCTCTGCCCACCTAATTGATCAACACCCCGGCGCGGTCGGGGCGCGTGTGCCAGTCTCAGCGGGCACGCGGCCCGGCCGGGACGATGCGATATCCGGCCCCTGCGGTGCCGTCCGGCCCTTCCGGTTCTTTGCCGGCAGGCGACGGCAACCGACGGGTCCGGTTGGCACAGGCGCATCGCCCGGACTCCCCCCGCGGGGGACCAGTGGCCCGGTTCGTGCTTTGACAGAGGCGAACCGGCCATGGCTCAGAAAGGACGGTCCTTCATGACCACGAACGAAGACCCTCGTGCCGAAGTCCCGCTCGCAGCCGCCCCCGGCGGGCCCGAAGTGGTGCCGGTTCTTCCGCTGCGCGACATCGTCGTCTTTCCGCACATGATCGTGCCCCTGTTCGTGGGGCGCGAAAAATCGAT
>NZ_DAISHT010000372.1:0-1736 GCF_036822375.1 Pseudoxanthobacter sp.
GTGAACAGCCGGCGCTGGATCAGATCCGGCTGCACCGGCTGGCGCAGGCGGATGGCGACATCGGCCTGCCGCATGGCAAGATCGAGTTCGCTGTCGTCCAGAATGACCTGCAGCTCGACATCCGGGTAGATCTCAAGGAATTCGTGGATGCGGCTCGTCAGCCACGAGGTGCCGAGACCGACGGTGGTGGTGACGCGCAGCACGCCGGAAGGCTTCTCGCGGGAATCGGCAAGGCGGGCCTGCACCGCATCCAGCTTCATCATCACGTCGCGGGCGGTGCGGAACAGCAGGTCGCCCTGCTCGGTCAGCAGCAGGCCGCGGGCATGGCGATGGAACAGCGGAATGCCCAGTTCCTGCTCCAGCGCGCCGACCTGACGGCTGACGGCCGACTGGCTCATGTTGAGCATCTCGCCGGCATGGGTGAAGCTGCCGGCCTGCGCGGCAGCGTGGAAGATGCGCAGTTTGTCCCAGTCCATCGGCCGTGCGGCCCCCTCGTGTCGCGCCGTGTTCCCCGGCAGGCAGTCCTCTCCGCCCGCTTTGTCTCTGGTGCCGGCTTTTTTGCCGTGCGGTGCTTATCGGTTCGGCCCGGCGCCGAGCCTCGGGGATCGGCGGCGTTTCTCCCGGTCCGGCTCCGGTGCGGCATCGGCGTCAGGCCGCACCGGAGGCCGGGTTTTCATGTCATTCGGCGGCTTGCGCCACCCCGTCTTCCAGCGCGCCCAGATAGCGCTCGGCCTCAAGGGCCGCCATGCAGCCCATGCCGGCGGCGGTGACCGCCTGCCGGAATTTCTCGTCGGTCACATCGCCGGCGGCAAACACCCCCGGCACCGAGGTGGCGGTGGAATCGGCCGCCGTCCAGATATAGCCGCCGGCCTTCATCTTCAGCTGGTCGCGGAAGACCTCGGAGGCGGGGTGATGGCCGATCGCCACGAACACGCCGTCAATATCGCGCTGCTCGGTTGCGCCGGTCTTGACATTGCGCAGCGTCACCGAGGTGACAGCCTGCGGCATTCCGCTGCCGTGGAATTCGGCGATCTCGCTGTCCCACACCACGTCGATCTTGGGGTTGGTGAACAGGCGGTTCTGCAGAATGCGCTCGGCGCGCAGGCTGTCGCGGCGGTGCACCAGTGTCACCTTCTCGGCGTGGTGGGTGAGGTAGAGCGCCTCTTCCACCGCGCTGTTGCCGCCGCCGACCACGATCACCTTCTTGCCGCGATAGAAGAAGCCGTCGCAGGTGGCGCAGGCGGAGATGCCGAAGCCCTTGAGCTTCTCTTCGGAGGGAATGCCCAGCCAGCGCGCCTGCGCGCCGGTGGCGATGACCAGTGTGTCGCAGGTGTAGAGCGTGCCGGAATCGCCGGTGAGGCGGAACGGCGGCTTCGACAGGTCGGCGGCGACGATCAGGTCGTAAATCATCTCGGTGCCGACGTGCTCGGCCTGCAACCGCATCTGCTCCACCAGCCAGGGGCCCTGAATGGGCTCGGCGAAGCCCGGATAGTTCTCCACCTCGGTGGTGATGGTGAGCTGGCCGCCGGGCTGGATGCCCGCCACGATCGCCGGCTTCAGCATTGCACGAGCCGCATAGATCGCCGCGGTGTAGCCGGCCGGGCCGGACCCGACGATCAGCATCTTCAAATGCCGGGCGTTGCTCATGTTTGTTCCTCATGTGCGCGCGGCGCATAACGGCATCATGCGCCTTTGGCGGCTGAGATGTGCGCGGAAAGCGCATCTCACAAGGCTTG
>NZ_DAISHT010000373.1:0-1730 GCF_036822375.1 Pseudoxanthobacter sp.
CGGAAGTGACCGGCGTCGACATCTATCTCGGCATCGGCGGCGCGCCGGAAGGCGTGCTGGCGGCGGCCGCGCTGCGCTGCATCGGCGGCCAGATGCAGGGCCGTCTGCTGCTCGACAGCGATGAGAAGGTGGCGCGCGCCAAGCGCATGGGCATCGAAGAGCCGAACAAGAAGTACGACCTGTTCGAGCTCGCCTCGGGCGACGTCTATTTCGCGGCCACCGGCGTGACCAACGGTTCGCTGCTGTCCGGCGTGCGCTTCGGCTACAAGGGCATCTACACCGAGACCCTCGTGATGCGCTCGGCCACCCGCACCGAACGCTGGATCAAGTCGCGTCATCCCTTCGTGGAGAAGTTCGCCGAGACGAAGTGAGCCTGTCCCGGCCGCAAGGCCGGGTGCGGCGATGCCTTCAGGGAGCGCAGCCACCGGCTGCGCTCCTTTTTTATTGCGCGCAGGCCGGCGTATCATTTCTGCACTTGCGTTTGGGTCGCAGAAGCATGATGCTCTCCGGGCGCGGTACTGCGGGCGGAGGAGCGGGCGACGAGAACAACGCTTCCCACCCGCACCCCGGTGGCCGGCCTCCGCGACACGCGGAGGGGCGGTGCCGCCGGTCGCGCAAGGCAGGGGAGGGTGTCCGGTCGCGGCAGCAACAAGGCCTGCGGTCGGGTGCGGATTGGCGCAGGCAGTGCCTGAGGCCGAAGCCGGCACGGTGCCGGCCCGGCCTGCGGCCGGCCGTGTCGCGGCGAGCGAGGGATGAGCGGCCTGCATGATCGTGTGTTCCTGTAACCGGCTGTCTGACCGTGCGCTGGCGCGTGCCGCAGGCGAGATCGTTGCCGAGCCCGAGCGCGGCGTCATCACACCGGGCGTGGTGTTCCGCACGCTGGGCTGCCGGCCGGACTGCGGCGGCTGCTTTCCGCTGGTCGTGGAAGTGATTCACAAGGCGGCGGTGGAAGCCGAGATTGCCGATGTGCGCGTGGAGCGCTCGGCGCGCTCCGGCCGCGTGCTGCTGTCGGCCCGGCTCGCGGCGGCCCTGAAGGCCGCCGGTGCGCCCTGCGTGCCCGAAGCCGGCACCGGCTGCGGCTGCGGCGCGGACTGTGCGCCCGCGGATGCCACAGCGCCGGAGGCGGCCGGCCCCGCCGTGCCGCACGGGGCGGCGCAGGCTGCGGCGGCGGGCGACGAACCCGCCGCGGCCGGGGATGCGGCCGCCGGCGGCGCCGTGGTGGTCGATCTCGGCGGGCGCCTCGCATCGTCTCATGCGACAGCGGCCGCGGAAGCGCCGCTGCGGCGCACGGCCTGAGCGCGGCTGCGCCGTGCGGCCCGGCCTTTGCGGCGTGGCCGAATGCGCCTGTCGGGCCTCCTGGCCGGCCTTCCGTCCGGCCTCTTGCCCCAACCCTCTCGCCCGAATCCCGCTTGCCTGAATCCTGTTCCCGGCGCCCTTGCCGGGCGTTGCTGCCGCGCTTTTCCGCGCCGGGCTTGCGGTGCGGCAACCTGTCGGCCGGCTGTCGCCAGCCGCCGGCGGCGGCCTGTTACGCAAATTCCCCTATTGCGCCCTTTGAACCGGAATGATTAAACCGGTGCCATACCTTGGGCGGCAGGCCACCGCAGCAGCACGGGCAGTGCCGGAAAAGACGGAGTTCATAATGAAGGGCGATCCGGAAGTCCTGGAGATACTGAATAAGTCGCTGAAGCATGAGCTTGCGGCGATCAATCAGTACTGGCTTCACTATCGCC
>NZ_DAISHT010000374.1:0-1691 GCF_036822375.1 Pseudoxanthobacter sp.
CACACCATGCGCCCGGTGCCGCGTCGCTGCGGCCGGAAAGAAAGCACAGACCGGGCGGCCGGCCTCAGATGGCGGGCGTTTCGCGGGTGAGCGGCGGTCTGGTGCACGCGCGGGCTGGTGCCCGGCGGCCGCGTCGCGCGCAAGGCCGACTGTGCTGTGCAGCTTTTCCTGCGCAGCTTTCGTTTTGCGCCGGATGGCGGTCGCAACCGGTGCCCTGAGGCGGCCGCGGTTTCTGCGTTCGCGGCGGCCGGGTTCAGGGCCGGTCTTTCACAGTGTGCAGACCGGGCGCAGGCGCAGGCCGAGCTGTGCCGCCTTGGCGGTGACTTCGGCCATCGGCCGGTTCAGCCGCAGGCTGGCGACCTCGGCGGAAACCTCCTGCCGGGTCAGGTCCACCAGCGTGCGCAGGGCATCGTCGCTCCAGCCGGGATCGTGGCTGAGGCGGAAGGTGCTGCCTTCGTGTTCGAGGCGTGTGAAGGGCGAGGCAAAACCCTGCGGCCCGGACGAGAAGGACGGGCGGAGCGAAGGCGAGTATTGGGTAGCCATGGCGATCCTCCGTTTTTTATCGTTTAAATGGATTTAACCATATTTCCGCTGTGGCGTCGAGCGGAAGCGCTGTCGGGCCGGAGCGGGGCGGCGAGGCGGGGGCGCCGGTGCCGGCATTTTGGCCGGGCGGTCGAATTGTGGCCGGCGGTGTTTCCTTCCGGCGGGAAACCGCGCTAAAACGCGCGGCACGCGTGGCACCACGCGGGTGCCGTGCCCGGTTCGCCGGGCTGCGGCCCGGTGCCTTTCCCGTCCGGCGGCGTCCGCGCCGCCCTGTTCAAGAAGCCGAACGCCGATGACCGATACGCCCGACAGCGATCTTGCCCGTCTCGAAGCCGATCTTCTCGCCCGCATCGGGGCTGCGGGCAGCGAAGCGCAGCTTGAGGAGGCGCGCGTCGCCGCCCTTGGCAAGAAGGGCCTCGTGACCGAGCGCCTGAAGGGCCTCGGCGCCATGTCCGATGCCGAGCGGCGCATCGCCGGCCCGGCGCTGAACGGCCTCAAGACCCGCGTTGCCGAGGCGCTGGAGGTCCGTCGCGGCAGCCTGCGCGAGGCGGCGCTGGCCGAGCGGCTGGCGCGCGAGAGCGTGGATATCACCCTGCCGGTGCGCCCCGGTCCGCTGAGCGAGGGCCGCATCCACCCCGTCTCGCAGGTGATCGACGAGCTGACCGCCATCTTCGCCGATCTCGGCTTCGCCATCGCCGAGGGGCCGGATATCGAGACCGACGACAACAACTTCACGGCGCTGAATTTCCCCGTCGGTCATCCGGCGCGCGAGATGCACGACACCTTCTTCTTCGACCCGAAGGAGGATGGATCCCGCCTGCTGCTGCGCACCCACACCTCGCCGGTGCAGGTGCGCACCATGCGGCAGGGCAGGCTGCCGATCCGCATCATCTGCCCGGGCCGCACCTATCGCTGCGACAGCGACCAGACCCACACGCCGATGTTCCATCAGGTGGAGGGCCTCGTCGTCGACGAGACCGCCACCATCGGTGAGCTGAAGTGGGTGCTGGAGGAGTTCTGCAAGGCGTTCTTCGAGGTGCCGAAGGTCGACATGCGCTTCCGGCCCTCGTTCTTCCCGTTCACCGAACCGTCCATGGAAGTGGACATCCGCTGCCGCCGCATGGGCAACGAGGTGCGCTTCGGCGAGG
>NZ_DAISHT010000375.1:0-1663 GCF_036822375.1 Pseudoxanthobacter sp.
CAGCCGGCCTTCGCCCGCTATATCCGCAAGGAGCACTTCCCGGGCGACAGCGTGAAGACCGATGCCGACTTCGCCGATTATGCCCGCCGCTACGGCCGCACCTCCTACCACCCCGTCGGCACCTGCCGCATGGGCACGGACGCGATGGCCGTCGTCGACCCCGCCTTGCGGGTGCACGGGCTGGAGCGGCTGCGCATCAGCGATTCCTCGGTGATGCCGCGCCTTGTCAGCTCCAACACCAACGCACCCTCGATGGTGATCGCGGAGAAGGCGGCGGACCTTCTGCGTGGCACCACCGCCGGTCTGGCCGGTGTCGCGGCGGCCGCGGCGGGCTGACGGCACGCCTTCAAGGGGGGAAAAGCGGGCCGGCGGGGCGATCCCCCGCCGGCCCGTCGTCGTTTCCGGCTCAGGCGGCGATCTGCACCTTGAAGGCCGTGCGGTCGGTGGCGAAGCGCTCCATGGCCGCGGTCATGTCGGCCAGCGGATAGACGTTTGCGGTGAAGGCCTCGGTGCGGATGCGGCCGAGCGCCAGCAGGTTCAGGGCGATGTGCATATCCTCGCCCATGCCGGCGACCGAGCCCTGCAGGCCGGTTTCCTTCAGCACCATGTCGAGCACCGGCATCGGCCAGCGCGCATCGGCCCCGGCGATGCCGAAGGCCGCGATGCGCCCGCCCGGCCGGATGGCGCTGAGTGCGGTGTCGTAGAGAGCGGCCGCGCCGACGCCCTCGATGGCGATGTCGGCGCCGCGCCCGCCGGTGAGGCTGCGCACAGTTGCCGCCACGGCCGCGGGATCGGTGATGACGGCATCCGCCCCGGCCTCCCGCGCCAGCGCGGCGCGGGCGGGGTCCGGATCGGCGGCGATGACCGGGCCGGCCCCCGTCAGGCGGGCCAGCTGGACATGCAGATTGCCGATCGGCCCGGCCCCCAGCACCAGCACGCTTTCGCCAAGGCCGATGCGGCTGCGCCGCGCCGCGCGCACCACGCAGGCGAGCGGCTCCGTCAGGGCGGCGACGGCAAAGTCGAGCGTATCGGGCAGGCCGATCACCAGCCGCGCCGGCACGCGCACGAAGCCGGCGAAGGCGCCGTCGCGGTGAATGCCGATCTGGGACACTCCGGCACAGTTCAGCACCTCGTTGCGCCGGCAATAGAAGCAGTGGCCGCAGCCGACATTGATGTCGGCGATGACGCGGTCGCCTTCCTTCAGCCCGCGCACGTTGCGGCCGAGGGCGGCAATGGTGCCGGCGAATTCGTGGCCCGGCACCAGCGGCAGCCGGTCGGCGGCATAGTGGCCGCGATAGATGTGCAGGTCGGTGCCGCAGATGCCGCACCGCGCGACGCGGATGACGACATCGTCGTCGGCCGGCTGCGGCACCGCGCGCTCTTCCAGTCGAAAGCGCTGCGGCGCCTCCAGCACGGCGGCAAGCATGGTGGCCATGGGGGCTCCCTTTCTCACGGGCCAAAAAAAGACGGCGCCGGCCGCAACCGGCAGGCGCCGCAAGGTGTCGGGGCGGCAGGGCCCCGGGAGGGTCGGCGGAACTGCGGAGAGCGGGGTGCGGCGGCTACTTGATGATGCGCACCTGCGAACGGTCGATGGTGGCGGCAATGGCGGCCACCAGCATGAGGCCGAAGAAGATCTGCTGGGCGGCGGCCGGCACCTCCAGAT
>NZ_DAISHT010000376.1:0-1637 GCF_036822375.1 Pseudoxanthobacter sp.
CGTCGACCTCGACGATGGCGTTGTCGATCTCGTAGGCGCGCAGCGCCGCCATCAGATGCTCGATGGTGGAAACCGACCGGCCGCCGGGCGTGGAGACCACGGTGCACAGCTCCGTGGAGGTGACCGACTGCCAGGTGGCGGCCACGCCGCCGTCGCTGTCGGCGAAGTCGGTGCGCACGAACACGATGCCGGTGCCGCTTTCGGCCGGGTTGACGGTGACCGTTGCCGGGGCTGCGGAGTGAACGCCGATGCCGGACAGACGAACCGGGGCCGCAAGGGTCTTCTGGTAGAAGCTTGAGCCGCGCGCCATCGTTCCGGTTCCCGTCTTCGCCCTGCACATCACATCGCCGCCATAAGTGGCAGCACGGGCTGACCGGCCGAAAGGCAGGGCTGAACAAAAACGCCGCCCGGTCATCCCTTGATCTGAGGGTGAAGCTACCGGGTGCGGGCGGGGGCGTAAAATCACGCTTGATTACCGCCTTGTAACGCAGAAATAGGCGTTACAGATCAAGGTATTAAGGCGTCGTCCGGCGTCCTTTCGAGGGCCTTTGTGACACGCTCTGTAACACAAGGGCCGGATGCGGACGCAGAATCGGGGCGGACCGGCCGGTCCGCCCCGAAGGTCTTGTCTCAGCCGGGCTTTCAGTTCGCCTGACGGCGCAGGAAGGCCGGGATCTCAAGCTGGTCGTCGTCGCTGCGGGCGGCGGTGCGGCCGGCCGGCAGGTCGGTCTCCATGCCGCGCGGGCGGTGGTAGGATTCCGGGGTCGCCGGCGGGCGCTGGGCCTGCGCCGGACGGCGGGTGAACTCGCTCGCCGGAGCGGGCGCAGCCTGCCGCGGGGCCGGAGCCGGGGCCTGCGTGTAACCCGCCGCCGGGGCACGACCGCCGCGGTTCGGGGTGTTGTGGTCGTCATGGTCGTCGCGGCGCGACAGCCCGTTGGCGATGCGGCGCAGCAGGCTCAGCGGGCGGCGATCCTCTTCCACGTCCGGGGCGCGGGTCGGGGCCGGGGTGCGCATTTCGCGCTGGGCCATCTCGCGCTGGGCATGGGGCGGGAAGTCTTCCACACGCGGCACCCGCGGGGCGGCGGCAGCGGCCGGCGCCGGCTCCACGATTTCTTCCTCGTAGGTGATCTCTTCGACAGCGTAGCTCGCCGCGCTCTCCACCGCCTGCTCCAGATAGGAGCTGTCGACCGGATCGGCGGCATAGTCTTCGGCCGCCGGGGCCTCGAAGCGCTGCTCCAGACCGGCTTCCACCGCGGCCAGCGCCGTGGCGCGGGCGAGTTCGGCAGCCCGGATCTGGGCGGCCTGATGCTGCGCCGGGGCGGCCGGAGCGGCGGCGGCCGGCTGCGGGTTGCCGCGCAGCGGCATGGCCTGCGCGGCGGCGGCAGCGGCAGTGCTGCGCAGACGGGCGGCGGCCTCGGCAGCGCGGGTCTCGGCCGGGGAGGCGGCTTCTTCCAGCGCGCCCTTGTCGATGCCGGTCGCCACCACCGAAACGCGGATGATGCCTTCCAGGCTGTCGTCGAACGTGGCGCCGAGGATGATGTTGGCGTCCTGATCGACTTCCTCGCGGATGCGGGTGGCCGCCTCGTCGAGTTCGAACAGGGTCATGTCCTTGCCGCCGGTGATCGAGATCAGCAGGC
>NZ_DAISHT010000377.1:0-1631 GCF_036822375.1 Pseudoxanthobacter sp.
TCCGGTCAGGAATGCGGCATGGCGTTCGAGTCCTATCAGGACATGCGCGCCGGCGACGTCATCGAGTGCTTCCGCGTCGAGGAAATCGCCCGCACCCTGTAACGGCGCCGCCGGCCTCCGGGCCGGCGCGCGTGTCCGCCGGCGCCCCCGGGTGCCGGGCGGATTGCAGACGGCGCAGCCGGTTCCCGGGCTTCATCAGGCCCGGGGCCGGCTGCCGGCCTTCCGCCGGCAGGCTTGCCGCGGCGGCCATCAAGACCTGTCCCACGCCCCGTACCGGTCCAAGTCCGGCCGTGGCCTTGTGAGGTGAACGGATTCCTATGAAGAACGTGAAACATGAGCGGGAAGGCGCCGCAGGGCCCTCCCAGCGGCAGTTGCGCGTGGGCGAGGCCGTGCGTCACGCACTGGCCGAGGCGCTGGCCCGCGGCGAGACCCATCAGCCGGAACTGGACGGCGTGTTCGTCACCATTCCGGAAGTGCGCATGAGCCCGGATCTGAAGGTGGCGACGGTGCTGGTGATGCCGCTCGGCGGCCTCAACGTCGCGGCCTCCATGGCGGCGCTGGACCACGCGCGTCCGCGCCTCAAGGGCCTCGTCGGCCGCAAGGCCGGGCTGCGCTTCGCTCCCGATATCCGCTTCCGCCTCGACACCCGTTACGAGGACGACGAGCGCGTGGATGACCTGCTGCAGGAGCCGGAGGTTGCCCGCGACCTGCACAAGGACGACAAGGCCGGCACCGGGGGCGACGAACGATGAGCATTGACGAGACCCGCCCCGAAGAGGCGACCGAAACGCAGGCCCCGCGCCGTGGCCGCGGCCACAAGGGACAGCAGCCGCGCCGGCGGCCGCGCCGCGAGATCAACGGCTGGCTGATCCTCGACAAGCCGCTGAACATGACCTCCACCGAGGCGGTGGGCGCCGTGAAGCGCGTCTATCAGGCGGCCAAGGCGGGCCACGCCGGCACGCTCGATCCGCTGGCCTCCGGCGCGCTGCCGATCGCCTTCGGCGAGGCCACCAAGACGGTTCCCTATGTGGTCGACGGCCGCAAGGTCTATCGCTTCACCGTGCAGTGGGGCACCGAGACCGATACCGACGATGCCGAGGGCCGGGCGGTTGCGACCTCCGACAAGCGCCCCGCGCGGGCCGATGTCGAGGCGCTGCTGCCGGCCTTCACCGGCGAGATCCAGCAGGTGCCGCCGCAATATTCGGCCATCAAGATCGGCGGCGAGCGGGCCTACGATCTGGCCCGCGATGGCGAAGTGGTGGAAATCGCCGCCCGCCCGGTCGAGATCTATCGCCTTGAGATCGTCGGCCAGCCCGATGCCGACCACATCGAGATCGAAGCGGAATGCGGCAAGGGCACCTATGTGCGCTCGCTGGCGCGCGATTTCGGCCGGGCTCTGGGCTGTTACGGCCATGTGTCGGCCCTGCGCCGGCTGGTGGTCGGGCCGTTCGAGGAGGCCGATCTGGTGCCGTTCGATGCGGTGATGCAGGCCGCGGAATCGGACGATCCGGCGGCCGCGCTGGCGCAGCTGCTGCGGCCGGTGGAAGTGGGTCTTTCGGAACTTCTGGAAGTCGCCATGTCGCCGGTCGATGCCAGCCGGCTGCGGCGCGGCCAGTCGGTGCTGCTGCGCG
>NZ_DAISHT010000378.1:0-1600 GCF_036822375.1 Pseudoxanthobacter sp.
CAGGCGCGGCTTAAGCCGCAAGCGATGTCATCAGCCCGTAGAAGGCGCCGGTCGGGGCCTGCACGATGGCGATGCGGCCGACCTGCGGAATGTCCCACGGGGCGCGGATGATCCGGCCGCCGGCGGCCGCCACCATCGCGGTGCGGTTGTCGACATCGTCGGCCTCGATATAGGCGAACCAGTGCTCGGGAATGCCGTCGAACTCCGGGCCGGCCATCTGGAAGATGCCGGCGACATAATCCGCCCCGTCGCGCGCGACATAATAGGTGGTGCCGTTTTCCATCGGCATCGGATCGAAGGTCCAGCCGAGGGTTTCGCTGTAGAAGCGCACCGCGGCCTGCGGGTCGCGCGTGTAGAGTTCGTTCCAGACGAAATGGCCGTGTTTGGTGGTCATCGGGTCCTCCTCCCGGCGGGCGGCCCTGATGGCCGCGCTCGCCCCATCGTCGGGCGCAATTGCGACGCTGTCACGTCGGATCGCGGTTCATCGCTTCCGCCCGCTGGTTGAAGGCCTGACGGATGGCCATTGCCAGCGTCTCGGCGCTTTCCGCACCCATCACCGCCAGCCGGCCGTCGAAGATGAAGCACGGCACCCCGGTGACGCCGATGCGCCGGGCGGTTTCGATCTCCTGCGCCACGGCCTGCGTGTCGGCATCGCTGGCCAGCAGGCGGGCGACCATCGCCCCGTCCATGCCGCAGGCCTCGGCGGCGGTGCGCAGCACGGCGGCATCGCCGATATCGGCGCCTTCGCAGAAGAACAGCCGGAACAGCCGCTCGACCATCTCGTCCTGCACGCCTTCCACGCCGGCCCAGCGAATCAGGCGGTGCGCGTCGAGGCTGCTGGGCTGCAGGCGAATGGCATCGAAGGCGAAGGGAATGTCCTCGGCCGCACCCAGTTCCGTCAGGCTCTCGTGCACGGCGCGGATGCGGGCGGGGCCGTCGCCGCCATGGCCGAAGCGGGCTTCCATCCACGCGGTGCGCTCCACGCCGGCCGGCGGCACGCTCTCGTCGAGGATGTAGGGGCGGAAGTGAACCTCCACCGTCACCTCGGGCACCATGGCAATGGCCCGGTCGAGGCGATGCTTGCCGAGGAAGCACCAGGGGCAGACGACGTCGGAGACGACGTCTACGGTCACGGGGTCCAGGAGATGGGTCGTCGTCATCGGGGCAACTCGTCTGCCTTGAAGGGGAAGGTGCCGGCATGGTTCCGGCAGCGGGGGGCAGGTCGTTTTCTAGGCGAAAGCGCGGGCGGGTGCAAAAGGAGCCGGCGCTCTGTTGCCGGCTTGCCATGTCGCCCGGCCATTATGCTTCCGGCGCATGCAGATTGCGGAGAATCCGGACAGAGCCGCTGGAATTGGCGGTGACGGAGCGTTAAGGATGCGCCGACAGAGGACGGCAGGCGCGGTCGGCCTTGCTCCTGCCCCAGTCGGCAGGCACGGCTTGCCCGCGAAGATCACGTGATTCCCGCCGGCGGGGCCGCACTGCCCGCAAAGCCGGACCGGCGACGCATTCGAGGACGACGGATTCCATGGCGAGTGAAATGCTCGGAAATCGCACGCGGCGT
The DNA here is from genome assembly GCF_036822375.1 of Pseudoxanthobacter sp. Lineage (NCBI taxonomy): Bacteria > Pseudomonadati > Pseudomonadota > Alphaproteobacteria > Hyphomicrobiales > Segnochrobactraceae > Pseudoxanthobacter > Pseudoxanthobacter sp. The sequence continues at coordinate 1,562 of NZ_DAISHT010000378.1, forward strand.
GTTCTGGCTGCCGGCGCGGCGGCGCTGCTGACGGCCGTT
>NZ_DAISHT010000379.1:0-1593 GCF_036822375.1 Pseudoxanthobacter sp.
TGCATCACTCCGCCGCAGGCGACGGCCGCAGCGGGCGGTTTTCCTCCGGCTCACGGATCGCCTCGCGGAACGGCGCGGCCGGATAGACACCGAGCACCTTCAGTTCCGCGGAGAAGAATGCCAGTTCCTCGATGGCGAGCCTGACCGACGGGTCGTCGATGTGGCCTTCAACATCGGCGTAGAACTGGGTGGCGAAGAACTGGCCGGCAAGCTGATAGCTTTCCAGCTTGGTGATGTTGACGCCGTTGGTGGCGAAACCGCCGAGCGCCTTGTAGAGCGCCGCCGGCACGTTGCGCACCCGGAACAGAAGCGATGTCACGACCATGCCCTCGCCCACCGGCGGGCGGGTGGCCTCGCGCGAGAACACCACGAAGCGGGTGGTGTTGTGCTTCTCGTCTTCCACGTCCGGCAGCAGAATCTGCAGATCGTAGACCTTCGCAGCCAGCTTGGAGGCCAGCGCCCCGCGGCTGATATCGCCGGCCTGCGCGATCTCGCGGGCCGAACCGGCGGTATCGGCCCCCACCACCGGTTCCATGCCAAGGCCGCGCAGCCGCCGGCGGCACTGGCCGAGTGCCTGCACATGGCTCTGCACGGTGCGGATGTCGGAGAGCTTCGCGCCCTTCAGGCCCAGCAACTGGTGATGGATGGGCAGGAAATGCTCGCGGATGATGTAGGCATGGGCGGAGGGCAGCAGCGAGTGGATATCGGCCACCCGGCCGGCCACCGAATTCTCGATCGGGATCATGGCCAGATCGGCCGCGCCGGATTCCAGCGCGGCGAAGCAGTCCTCGAAGGTCGGGCACGGCACCGGCCATGCGTCGGGATAGACCTCCAGCACGGCGATGTGGGAATTGGCACCGGGTTCGCCCTGATAGGCGACGCGCAGCGGTTCGGACATGGGATGGCTCTTGATGGCAGCGGCCGGCCGGCGCCGCAACAAAAAGGGCGCACAGGCGGACCGGAGAAAACGGACAGGCCCCCGGCGCCCCGGCGCCGGGAAAGCGGACGGTTCGGTTCAGGCGGCGCCGGGACGCCGCCCGATAAATCGGGCGACATGGCGCGGCGGCACCGGCCAGCCGGATGAGCGGGCGCAGAAGACCGCACGGGCGGGAGAGGCCGGCGCGCTCATCGCTGCGCCCGGCCGCTGGAGGGGGCGAGCATCACGCGGGCGCGCTCAAGGTCTTCCGGCGTATCGACGCCGAACGGCACGGTATCGACCACCGCCACGTCGATGCGCATGCCGGCTTCCAGCGCGCGCAGCTGCTCCAGCTTCTCGCGCTTTTCCAGCCCGGACGGCGGCAGCGCAACGAAGCGCGCCAGCGCCTGCCGGCGATAGGCATAGAGCCCGATGTGATGATAGAGCGGCCCGTCACCATAAGGCGCCGTGGCACGGGTGAAATAGAGCGCGCGCAGCCGCCCGGGCGCCACGGCCGAACCCACCACCTTCACGACGTTCGGGTTGGTGCGCTCGTCGGCATGGGTAATCTCCGCCGTCAGCGTGCCGATATCCACCGCCGCATCGTCCAGCAGCGCCGCCGCGGCGCGGATCGGCTGCGGCTCGATGGTCGGCAGGTCGCCCTGCACGTTGACGAT
>NZ_DAISHT010000380.1:0-1539 GCF_036822375.1 Pseudoxanthobacter sp.
GTTCGCGTGAAAGCCGACGGCACCGGCGTTGACCTCGCCAACGTCAAGATGTCGATGAACCCCTTCTGCGAAATCGCCGTCGAGGAGGCGCTTCGCCTGAAGGAGGCCGGCAAGGCGAGCGAGGTCGTGATCCTCTCCATCGGCCCGGACAAGGCGGCTGAGACCATCCGCACCGCGCTGGCCATGGGTGCCGACCGCGGTATCCTCGTCAAGGTCGACGGCGCGGTGGAGCCTCTGGCGGTCGCCAAGCTCATCAAGGCCGTGGCCGACAAGGAACAGCCGGGCCTCATCATCCTCGGCAAGCAGGCCATCGACGGCGACATGAACCAGACCGGCCAGATGCTGGCCGCCCTCACCGGCCGCCCGCAGGGCACCTTCGCCTCCAGGGTTGAAGTCGGCGCCGAGCGCGTGGAAGTCACCCGCGAGGTCGACGGCGGCCTGGAGACGGTGTCGCTGGCGCTGCCGGCCATCGTCACCACCGACCTGCGCCTCAACGAGCCGCGCTATGCCTCGCTGCCCAACATCATGAAGGCCAAGAAGAAGCCGCTGGCGGAGACGAGCGCCGCCGAACTCGGCGTGGACGTGACGCCGCGGCTGAAGGTGCTGTCGGTGAAAGAGCCGGCGGCGCGCAAGGCGGGCGTGAAGGTGAAGGATGTCGCCGAACTCGTCGCCAAGCTGAAGACCGAAGCCGGGGTGCTGTGATGACCACGCTGCTGATTGCCGATGCCGACGAAGCCGGCCTGAAGGACACCACCGCCCGCGCGCTTTCCGCCGCCCTCGCCCTTGGCGGGCCGGTGCATGTGCTGGTGGCCGGTGCGGGCGTTGCCGCCGCGGCGGCCACGGCCGCCACGCTCAGCGGGGTGGAAAAGGTGCTGGTGGCCGATGCCCCGCCCTATGCCCACGGGCTGGCCGAGCCGCTGGCCGATCTGGTCGCCGGCCTCGCCGGCTCCTACAGCGCCATCGTGACCGCGGCCACCACCGCGGGCAAGAACGTGGCGCCGCGCATTGCCGCGCTGCTGGACGTGATGCAGGTTTCCGACATCACGAAGGTGGTGTCGGCGGATACCTTTGAACGTCCCATCTATGCCGGCAATGCCATCGAAACGGTGCAGGCCACCGATGCCACGGTGGTGGTCACCGTGCGCACCTCGGCGTTCGCGGCGGCTCCGGCCGGCGGCGCCGCGCCGGTGGAAGCGGTTGCGGCGGGCACGGATGCCGGGCTTTCGGTGTTCGAGGGCGCCAGCGTGGCCAAATCGGACCGTCCGGAGCTGACCTCGGCGAAGATCATCGTCTCGGGCGGCCGCGCGCTGGGTTCGGCGGAGAAGTTCAGCGAAGTGGTGCTGCCGCTGGCCGATGCGCTGGGCGCGGCGGTGGGCGCCTCGCGCGCCGCCGTCGATGCCGGCTATGCCCCCAACGACTGGCAGGTCGGACAGACCGGCAAGATCGTCGCCCCGGACCTCTACATCGCCCTCGGCATCTCCGGCGCCATCCAGCATCTCGCCGGCATGAAGGACAGCAAGGTCATCGTCGCCATCAACA
>NZ_DAISHT010000381.1:0-1517 GCF_036822375.1 Pseudoxanthobacter sp.
GGGGCGGGCAACGCCGGCCGCTTCCTGTGCTGCCCGCTTTGTGCTGCCCACTTTGTGCTGCCCACTTGCCGCCCATTTGCCGGTGCACAGCACGAAGCCATGTCCGGCGGTTGCCGGCCCGCATTTTCTTTACAATAGGCGCGAGCAGACGAACGCAATGAGTGCAACCGAGCCCCGGCCCGTTCCCGCAGAAGCCGCCGTGCAGGATGCCGTCGCGGATGATGGCGCCGGGCCGGATGCGGCTGCGCCGGTGCGCCGGCGGCGGATGGGGCTGCCGCGCCTCGCCCGCTTCCTCGGGCTGCGGATGCGCCGCGCCCGGCGGCGGCGGCGCGTCGTGGTCACGGCCGATGGCACCATCGTGCGCCGCCGCGCCGGCGAGGCGCTGGCGGGGGCGTTTTCGCCGGCCGACGAAAGTGCGCTGACGCTGACCTCGCGCCTCGCCTCGCGGGCGTTCTGGACGCCGGAGCGCCTGCGCACCTGGTTCCTGCGCCTCAACGCGGTGTTCTGGATGGCGATGGGGCTGTTCATGTGGGCGCGAATCACCGGCTTCCTGCCCTGGCGCGCGCACTTCTTCTGGGACATGCCGATCGAATGGCGTTCGGCCATCGTCTTCTACGGCGTGCTCGATCTGGTGGTGGCGGTGGGGCTGTGGCTGGCCACGCCGTGGGGCGTGGTCATCTGGCTGTTCACGATCCTCGCGCAGATCGTGACGCACGGTGCTTTTGCCGAGATCTTCGGCGAACGGCCGTTCCGTATTCCGTTCTATGCAGTCACGGTTCTGGTCTATGCGTGGCTGACCTTCCGCATGCGCAAGTCGAAGACCTGATTTTACCGGCTGCCCGCGTCTAACGCCGGGCGGTGGCTGCGGCGGGAAGAATCCGGCGATTCACCGAAGATTCATCCTGCCCCTTAAGCCGCCTTTAGATTCGACGGAGTCATTGTCGCCCCCGCAAGATGACCGGAAAACGCCGGCAGACCACGGGAAGGCGATCACATGTACCCAACACACGCGATCGAGACCAGAAACGCCAGTGCCGAAGGCGGTGCCGACGGCGCGCTGAAGCCGAGCTTTCTGGAAGCCGTGATGCTGGTCGAGCGGGTGCACCGCCGCTTTCTCGACGTCGTCAAGGACGAACTGGACCGCCTGCGGCGGGCCGACGTGAACAGCGTGCAGGCCGTGCTGCTCTACAACATCGGCGATTCGGAACTGTCCGCCGGCGAGCTGAAGAGCCGCGGTTACTATCTGGGCTCCAACGTTTCCTACAACATCAAGAAGCTGACCGAGGCCGGCTTCCTCGTGCAGGAGCGGTCGCTGCAGGACCGCCGCTCCATCCGCATCCGCCTGACGACGGCCGGCCGGCAGGTGGCGGCAATCGTGGCGAATCTCTACGAGCGCAACGCCCGCACGCTGGGCGAGGTGGGCGTTCTCGACGCCACCGACCTCAAGCAGATGACAACGGCGCTGCAGCGCCTCGACCGCTTCTGGGACGACCAGATTCGCTATCGCATGTGAGGCG